>JBDTTT010000010.1:0-67462 GCA_039930485.1 Chryseolinea sp. | reverse complement strand
CAGGAGCTGTTTATTATTTAGTAAGACCCAAAGATCCCACTAAACTATGGACACCTGTTAAACTTCATGCTGAGCCGACTGTTCACCGAATGCGATGGATTAAGGCTGAGCATGCTGTTAGCGGAGTCAGAGGAGATAGTTATCATTTGGTTGTTGTACCACTTCATGGCAGAGGAAATAAAAATGGTGAAGGTGATGGCGTAAAAGTTATTGCGTATGAGATGCCAAAGGATCCCACGCAAAAATGGAAATACTATAATGTAGATCAATCCATGCATCTCACACATAATTTTGATGTTGTCGATATGGGATCTGTTGGAGAGTCAATTCATATTGGCGGAAAAGAAGGAGTACAGGCATTTAGGTTTGTTTCAAATAAGTGGGACCATGTTGGTCAAGGTCTTTGGATCAAGAATAGAAGCTTTGGCGAATTGAGAATGGTAAAAACAGAAGGCGCTGGAGTCTTAGCCGGAATAACACCTATGCATGGAAATGAATTAGCCATACACGATAACATTACAAAAGTTGTTTTGACTGATGATCTAAACCAAGGTCATGCCCTGGCTGCTTCTGATTTATTGGGATTAGGGCGGGATCAAATCATTGTTGGATGGCGAGAACCCAACAAAGAAAGTAAAGTAGGTATCAAAATTTTTGTCTCCGATATCTCTGGAACTATTACATGGAAAGGATACTGGATTGACGACAACGGAATGGCCTGTGAAGATTTACAAATTGCTGATCTCGATGGCGATGGTAAAAAAGATATTATCGCATCCGGCAGAGCAACGCACAATTTGAAAATTTATTGGAATAAAAACAGTCAATAAAGAATTACTATTGAGGCTTATTTTGAAGAAGCCAATTTTGAAGTTGTTCTATTCTTATATTTTGGTCTTCAATCATCTTGCTTGCAATTTCGTTCAACTCGCTTTGATCGCTGTGTTGCAAAAATGATTGTGCCAGTTCATTGGCTGCCCGATGATGGTGAATTAAAAGTGCAGCATAATCATTATCTGCGTCTCCTGTTGTGCCTTGAATAGCAGCATCATTATTCATTCGCGTCATTGAAGCTTCCGCTTCGTCATCCCAATGATATCCCTGAGGAGAACTTTTAACGTTATGCTCAACTAAAAAGAAGTCCAGCTTATCCATCTCAGATTGTTGCATATCGACCATTTCCTTTGCCATGATTTTCAAAGCAGCATCATCACCTTTTGCAATCTGTTTCATTCCCATATCAATAGCACCCTGATGATGTATGGTTAACAGTTTCGCAAAATCGCGCTCAAGATCTCCTTTCAATTCCAGTGAATCAATTTCTACCGACATGACGTTCAGGATCGAAATCATTTCATTGTCGTTGTAATTATTTTGCACTTTGATTGCCTCATCATCACTACATGATGCAAGCAATACAAACAGAAATGCAAGGGCGGGGATTGAATTCAAGGATTTCATAAAGCGAATGATATAGTGAGTAGTTATTCCAGACAGCGTTAGCGATCCTACCTTCAGTACTCAATATTGATGCCTAGTGAATTTCAATGCTTAGTGGGATGCATGGCCTTTGATTAGGCTCTATTAGTGGTTTCTGATAATGACAAGTGAAATTTGCTGTTGAATGAATTCCACAATTCTCCACAACTTATCTCCACAATAGCATTCTAAACAAAAGTAAAATCATGCTCTGCTTACCACTGCATAACTCTCATAATGATTTACCTTTTCCTCAAACTCCAAAAGAATACCATCATCCTGCGGATAGTATTTTGCTTTTTCATAATCTTCTCCCGCAAAGGCTTTGATTGATTCAATGTCTTTCCATTCGGTTACGGTCCAGAAATGACAACAGTCTTTTTCTTTCTTTTGCCATACTCGTACAGAAAGATTGCCTTTGGTTTGTAAATACTCCTGAGTGCCATCGCTTAAAAGAAATTTCAAATACATTTCTGCATTTTCGAGAGTTGTTCTTCCATGCCAGATTCGGGTGATCATAGTTTGATTCGCTTTGAGAATGAATTTCGATTAGAATATTGCAAAATCCAATCAACATGGGAGTAACTAACAAAACCCACGACAGAAAAATGCATATTTATGAAACTTTTCAATTCCTTATTTGAATTTACATCCATAACAAAGATTCACATGATATAACCTATTAAAATAATAGCATCGATATTACTATATTATCCTAACAATTAGTGTAATGAAAAATTTAATACTTGTAATTATTTACTTCATTTTTATTGGTTGTAATCCAATTGCTAAAAATTCTAGTTGGGGAGGTGGAAAAATTACGGAACCAGGAATATATGTGCATTCTGATGAGAGCTTAACAGTTAATATTTATCTGGAAAATACCTTTGTTAAGTATAAAGTAAATGATAAAGAGGGGCAAAGGTTATGTTGAAAATATTTTTAATCATATCCTATCACCTAAAGAAGTTTCAAATGAAGTGTATGAAAGCTGCAAAGAGTTTTTTTATGATTTCAAAAATTAACCCATTTTAGATCAAGCATTCTTTTTCCATGTGTTGAAACCATTAGCGATAATGGGATTCGTAATCCTGAGCCAAACAACTTTTGCCAATCGGATTCTTTGAATATTTCAATACCCTTGAAGCATTCATCGCTTCATTGCGACAGTAAATTAAATTCAGCAATAATAAAAATATTTTGTAGAAATTTTTGTGTCTCTACCTGTGACACTGGTTCATAAAAAAACCATATGAACCCTTTAATTCCCCAAAATAAGATGTCATCGGATGAGCTTTTTTTCATAGTAACCGTAAAGTCTTAAAGTAAAAAGCTAGCCTTTTTCGATCCTTGGTCAACTGATTTTATAAAAGAAAGAAGTTCATTTTTAGAATCTAAATATAATGGGCGTTATGCTTAGATTTTGGATTACATCTTTCATTGTGTTGGTATTAACCAATAAAATTATGGGCACTGTGTTTAAAAAGAAATTGAATATTTTGATTTTAGAAGATGATAGTGAAGACTACGAATTTATTCAAGAGGCATTGCAAAATGATGGAATTGTTTTTACGAGTTTATGTGTATCAAATAGAGAAGACTATTGTGAAGCGCTGAAAAAATTCAATCCTGATGTAGTTTTATCTGATCACACACTGCCAAAGTTTAATTCTATTGATGCTTTAAAAATTTGCAGAGCTGATTTGAAGATTCCATTTATACTTGTTACGGGTACCGTCTCAGAAGAGTTTGCAGTTAATGCCTTGAAGCAAGGGGCAGATGATTATATTCTAAAATCTAATCTTGCCCGGCTTCCTGCTGCGATAAAAAATGCTTTAAATAACAGAGAACTTTATTATAGACGTGAACAAGCTGATCAAGATGTAAGAAGACAAAATGAAGAACTTCTAAAGATCAATAGGGAGATGGATAGCTTGGTATATAATGTTTCTCATAATATCCGGTCACCATTGATGTCTGTTTTGGGGTTGATGGACCTTATCCAAAAAGAAGGAGATGATGCAAGCATCAGAGAGCATTTTTTAAGTTTGATGCGCGGTAGTATTAAAAAACTTGATGAGAGCGTAAGGGAGATATTGAATTATTCTAAGAATGCGAGAAGTGAATTGAATATTACTAAAGTGGACCTTCATTTACTGCTTACAGAATACTTCGATGGTTTGAAATTTATACCCGGTGCGTCTGATATTGCACAAAAGGTGGACGTAAAGAAATCGGTTCCTTTCTACTCCGATTCTTATAGACTAAATATTATCTTTGGTAACCTAATATCAAATTCAGTAAAGTATAGAGATTCAACAAAGAGAAATCCTTTTATCAATATTGATATTGAAATTACAAATGAAACTGCACTTATTATTTTTAGTGACAATGGTATTGGTATTGCTCCAAGGTTATTGGATAAAGTATTTAATATGTTTTATCGTGCTACTGAAAAAAGCGATGGTTCGGGATTAGGTTTATATATCGTAAAAGAAGCTGTAGATAAATTGAAGGGTACAATTAGCGTTACCTCAGAACTTGGTAAAGGAACTACCTTTAGAATTGAGTTACCAAACTATCGTTAAAAATATTCTTTGTTGGCATACAGAATTAATAGGCTTTATCCTACGCATGCAATGCAATTCAACAGTATATTATTATGCAATGCATTTGATTTAAATTAGAAATAAATCGATAATGCTTGTTATAATTTGAATAGAAAAGGTAGTTGCATTATGCAACTACCCTTTCACCTTCATCTTAAATAATTAATTTTTAAAGTTTATTTATTTAACCACGTTACTATCCAGTATCACGGCTGTCTGAGCGAGTAATTTTCCGTTAACTGAAGCACCGGTTTGTAGGGTAATACCCGTCATGGAAAGTATAGTGTCTTCAAAGTGAGCAGTCGTACCAATTGTTGCCTGGCCAGCTACTTGCCAGTAAATATTCTTCGCCAAAGCACCCCCTTGTAGTGTAATGTTTCTTTTCCCAGGTCTGTGTCTTCACAGCCCTGAACACAACGCACTCCTGGCTTCTCGGTCATGTTAACAATTCATAAATCACTACATTTTTTTGACCTGCTGTTGCACACTTTCTCATTGCGATGAATAAGTCACCAGTATACGGTCTGTGAGGACTCTGTTTCATCTAAAGATGCAACGGGAGGGATTTTCAGATTTAACGTTATTAACGAATGTTAATGTTATGAAGAATAATTAATCATTTTGAACGATTGGAGAGCCAGCCCGACCCGCTATCTCTATAGTTTGAGCAATTTTTACATTTCGTTTACATTTTTTTTACAAGCGCTTTACAAAGCCGGGCACAAAGACTTGTAGGTTTGTTGCAATTGAAACTAAAATGAGAAAATGATGAAATACACATCTGGTTTGCTCTTTATATTTATTTTTTGCACCTCCTGTAACGAACAAAACGAAACAAGCCTGCAAAAAGATAGTACCAACTCCGAAACTAACTTTTCTGGCGAATGGAAATCCAAAGAGTCGATCAGTATGGGCGGAAATATTGTTTGCACCTATGACGAGGGTGATCGTATGCTCTCTAAAACAATGATAATAACAGAGCAGCCAGATTTTCTAACCATAGAAGTACCAAACCCGTCTGGCGCAGCGCTGGCTACAAGCCAGGAGAGACTGGCCTTTGACGGTAAGGAAAGCGAAATTAATCATGGCCGGGAAAGAGGAAAAAAGTTTACCGTAAAGTTGTCGGCTGATAGACAAACTATGACTGTTAACTCAATTGTACACCTGACGACTGCCGTTCCTTTTAGTATAAATATTCAGAAACAACAATTTGTTTACGTAACAGAGGTTTGGAAGTTGAGCAATGATGGCAAGACTATTACTGTTCAGGCCAATGCAAAAACAACCTTATTCGCAGAAGAGCGTTCCTGGACGACCGTATTCGATAAAGTCCGTTAGTATTCAAAGACTTTTTTTGAATCTCCAGATCCATTGCTAGAGGTTTTCTATCCCCGGTTTTCGTGCAACATTCACCTAAGGTTCACTCAAGATTACCTTTGCCCAATGCCCAAGCATTGCACTTAATTAAGTTCCAGTCAAAGATTCTTCATCTTACTTAGACATCTTAAACGAACGAAAGCAACTTTCGCCCGAGTAACGTTATACCCTCACACTGGCGCCAGTCTTCCTGCGGGGATTTGGGTGATGGCGAGACTGGTGCCTCTAAACTGATTCAAGTTTTCAAACTTGACGAATGATGCAACAACGATCACTGATTATAAATACCAATGTAAGTCTGAAGACTTACAACATAGTCGGTCAAGATCTCTCAGCACACTTACCTTCGCGCAAGACCTGAACCAGAATAAAAATGGAAGGCTTGACCAAGAAATAAAGTTTATTGAGTGTAGGTGCTTTCGGTCTGTGAGGACACAGACCGAGGAGAAGGGTTTAAGAAAAAACAAACACTTTCAGTGGCTTACTGAGGAAGGTCAAAAATTATTAGAGACATACATTCAAGATGCTATTACTTGCATGAAAAAATCAAGCAACTGGTATGAGTTTAGGATCAAGCATGCGAAAGAATTTGGGGTTAGTTTTCAGATTAATTTTCTTGAGAACAACGACATTCTTAAGAAAGAGAATTGTTAATTGAACCCGTTGGCATAATATAAAAAGGGCTATAGATATCTAACAACCAATTGTTCAGACCTTTGAAAAAACATTATCCATCTCACGTGGAAGGAAATATCCTTTGATACAGTTAGGATTTAATATGCATATTTGAATATGGGTTTTATCCTTAAATCCCGCCCCCGGAACAAGACCTGAACCAATATAGATAGAAGACTTGCACTAGATAAGTACAATTATTGATCTCTTTGACTACCTCCTTCTTTTTATTGACATTTTATAACCAGTTGGTGTCGGTTTAAAAAGACCCTTAGGCGATTGTCTCTTTTTTTGAAATTCTCTAAGTTCATCAACATCCAAAGTTGCCAACACGTAGTAATCAAATTCACCCCCCCTAATCCTCACTTGATCTCTCTTGTAGGCTTCTTTATAGGGAGCTCGCAATCTAGTATCCCCATAGCTTCTGTTATTCACTTGCATGACAAAACAATGTAGGTCGTTACTGCATGATTGAACTAATGAATCATACGTTTCAGTGTCCTGATTCCATTCTACGACAACTAAAGCGTCAATTTGCCCTCGTAATGAGTCCCGGTAGTTGATGTTCAAAAAATCATTGCAAATAAGCCCACTAAAGTAAAAGCCTCCGTGGTTAATTAAGAATTTGAATTTGTTTTTAGGAACGAGCGTCTTCTTTCCAATTTTTCTCAGTTCCGATTTTTCATGGATTGCAGCCTCAACTTTTTCCTGAACAATTACTAGCTGCTCACGCCTTCCACTCGCTACGGTATTTAAAATTATAAAGAGTTGGTTTGAGACTTGACTAAGACCTTTGGGTTTTGATAAACGTTTTTCATACTCAACACCTGCTATCAGTGAAATATTTTTAGCCCTTAGTTTAAGAGCAAAATACAGAAGGATAGATCTTGGTATTGATAATTCTGGAAATACTACATAGTTTACTATTTCCTTTCTTCTCAGAATTTCATTTATTAAACCAAACAAGCGAGCATATCTTGTATTGTCAAGCTCTGGTAGATCAGTAACAAGTGCATCCCAGCTTCCTTTTTTTGTTTCAAAACTCGTAAGAGCAAAACTTGGCTGACTTGAAACCTCTGTTAAGGTTGGTATTTCAATCTCGCGCAATTGCTTCTCACTAATTTCAGCGTTAGACGTATTTAACCTGGCAGGAACACCAGGGAGCCCAAACATTGATAGAAATGAATTGAACTGACCTAACGGAAATCCAGTACACCAATCAGGTATTAAAAAAGAGACCTCAAGCATATTATGAGGACGAGTAAAAAAGAAAAGTGCATTTGGAACAAACTTTTGATCGGGTACATTGGAAGCGGCCAATTTCATCCCAGCCACTTTCTTGATATAAGTTTTTCTAATGCCTAACTTTAGAATAGAAGATTTAATTCTTTCTCTCCAAGCATTCAGCGAATATTCATTCTGCCCCCAAGCTTTGGGCAACTTTCCATTCTCGTCAAGGAAAATTCTCTTAAAAGGTATCGAGTGCAAGTCAGCAAAGAATAATCTCTCAACAGTAATATCTATGTTTTCCATTGTTATGCCGAGTCCAGTAAGTACTTTCGTCCATTTCAATATCTTTTTTTTATCGTCTATTGGCAATGAGCTAAGTATAGCTTCTTTCACTAGTTTAATAGCATAATCTTTACATTTTAATAGAAGTTGTTTGTCTTCCCTGTTGTTAACTTTGTCTCTCAAAAACAACCATGACTCTTGATATCTTTTCCATAAGTCTATAAAATCCTTAGGCCTTTCAGCTTGAATTGCTAAGCGAATAATTCTTGGGTAGTACTTATAGTAAATTGGAATATTTTCTGCAGAAAGAATAAAGTTTAAACTTAGTGTAAAAAACTTATCAATGCCTTCTCCCCAAATGTTTTCAGGCGCTAATCCAACCATTGTCTCGAAATCCCGTAGTCGCAATGAAAATTTTAATCTTTGAATGCTCACTTTATCCGCGTTGCGGAGGGTTGGTGCTTCATCTGATTCGTCAGAAGAAGAATTTACAATGCTACCTGTAAGCTCATTAAGATTTTCTTCAGCGTCTGGAAGCATTTTCCATTCACTACTATTTTCATTAAGATCTTTTAGTATTTTTTCAATTAGTACTTCTCCCGAGTCACCTTCAAGAATAAAAATTTTCTCTTTAGCTCTGCCAAACTCTAAAGTTGAGTTTTTTGAAAATGGTAATTTATAGGTATAGTCACTATTAGCTTCTTGGGCTGTGTTACTGCGCAAATATTTCAACTTGCCGGAAATGTAATTCCACAAATCGTCACTTGTTTCAACTGAACCGCTCTTGTCTTTTAATACGATAAAAAAGTCATCTACATAGCGTCCATAAAAAATTGGTTTCAGTTTCTTTTCAATTTCACCGTCAATTCCAATCAGGATTAAATTAGCAATGACTTTCGAAGCTCCTAGACCCAAGGGGACACCGCATTGATCATTGACCTTAAACTGTGTGGGTATAATAGGATCCCTTAATATTTGCTTATCCCAGTATTCAATAGCCGATAGCAGAAGTTCAGTCAGCTGTTTCTCTTCATCTGAGAAAGAGGTCTTTAGAAATTCTTTTATGAAGATATCATCCAATAGAAACTTCGGATCAATTCTGTGATAGAATTTTCGAATGTCAAAAGTTGCGACCACCAGGCGTGGTTCTTTTCTCAATGAATTTTGAATAGCTCGAATACCATTTGTTTGCCATCTCTTATAATCGATGATATAGCTCCTAAAATGACCGAGCTGGAGTTCGTTAGGTTTTGACTCACTATTTTTTTTAGGAACAAACGAGTTCCATGCTTGACCCGGCCGTTTCAATCTACAACCATAACTATTTTCAGAAACTCGAGTTTCTATTCTGTATCCAACTTTTTCAATCCATAAGGAGGAAAGAATATGGAAATTTACAGAGAGTTGACCAATGATTCGGAAGTCGACAGAGGCGCTTTCATTCTTTGACCATTGCTTTTTTGAATTCGAATGGATAACGGTGTTATTAATAACCGTTTTAGATTTATTTTCTTTCTGTACTGATTTTAATAATAAAGCATATGTTCCAGAGAAATTTGGAGTTTGAACCCATTTGTTATCGCCAGAATTAATATCTGATTGAAGTTTTGTAAGATTTTCAAGTAGGTTAATTTCATAGTCTGCATATGAAATTGCAGTGTTATGACCCGACTCATAAAATGCATCTACTTTTGCCTTTCGGTAAGCAATCACGAGATCGTCAAGCGAGACATCAAGAGGTTTCATCTTTAAATATTCATGTTAAGAAACATTTTCTGCTATTGAATTTGTCATTAGGTTAACTCCTTTTTTTGACTTAACAATTCCTTCTTTCAAACGGTCACACAATGCACTTAACATAAGCACCATCCGGAACAAGGGGGATTTACTAAGCGAGAAGCCGATGTGGAATTCGAAGTTTATCAAATTTCTACGGTTTCTGATTTAAGGTTTAACTGAGTAATAACCCACTCTATCAATTGATATGCAGGCTGAAAATCGAACTGAGTAGCATCAAAATCAGTATCCAATACAATTCTTTCAAATTCACTCGCTATTCCTACTTTTGAAATATCATCTTCATCGTACAATTCAGAAACAAAAGTTTTCACTTGTTTGTCAATTCTAATTCCTGTAGAATACACAAAATTACCCTTAGAAATACCTTGTTTAAGAACTATGATATTTGTGTTAACCAATTGATTTATATAATCATTAACTGCTTGAACAAAAAGATTAACAGGAAGCAGCTCTTGAATTATTTGTGAGTTTTCTTTGAAATTCTTGACCTCCTTCAAATCACTTTCATGCTTAACAATCTTCTTAAGTCGAGTAACCTGTTTTGGGACATCACTATCGGTGAAGACTATATATTTTCGATCCTCTTCTCCGATAATCCTTGCTACAGCTGGCATTTCAGATATTCCGCCCGAATCGATTATCGACAAAATATTCAAGTCAATATCTATGTTTTTTAACTTAGCATATAATTGAAGCAAGGTTAAAATGTATATTTTGTCTTCTGGCCCCTCAACCAATAATGTTTTGTCAGCGTAGAAAAAACTATCTGATAGCGTAAGACCCAAAGATGATCGAAGCGGTTTCCAATTTGAAACAAAACCCTTTGCATTTACTTTGGTTCCTGCATTCTCAAATTTTTCAATTACCCTAACTCTTCTTCTATGCAATCTATTAATCATAAAAGGAGAATGAGTGGTATAGATAATCTGATTATACTTTGATAAAGTCTCAAAGAAACTCAATAAATCTTTCTGTCCCCTCGGATGAAGAAATAGCCCAGGTTCATCTAATAGGAAGAGACAACCTTTTAATTCACCATCTGAATAGGCTCGATGTTTGAGAAAAAAGGATAGATACCATCTAAATCCACGACTTCTCGAATCAAGATCTACTATCGTATTTTTATCCTCTATATCAACTCTAAGTGTTTGAGTTGAATCATTTTTATGGATTATAATCTTAATCGTATCCGTTAATCCTTGAAACCAATTTTTAACAACTTCAGTCGTTAATTTATCTGGCGCAGCCTCCAGCAATTTTTTGACTAAGTTTCTTGCCTGGAGAGAATCTTCAAATAGTCTTGTTCTAACTTTCTCAAGACCAGATAATTTCATTAATCCTTTTACAATAAGATTTTCTTGATCATTTAACTCTGTTAGCGTTATCAATGATGGAAGACGATCATCAAAATCATCAAAATATATTACTCTTCCCTGATAGTAGTTTTCTATGTAAGCAATAATTAAATTTGAATATTCGACTTCTGCCTCGGTTACTAATGTGGTTAACGAATCACTCTTACTATAGGTTCTCCTTAATGTAAAAACGTTAGTTGACGGTAAGATTTCGATAGTCTCATTAGATTTCTCATCTATTTCTTCAGTTACAGCCTGAGTTGTTTTAACCTCAGGTTTTGCTGTATCAACATCTAATTTGTTTAGGGAACTGGTAATTAATTCTTCCAGCTCTGTTTTCTCCTCATCAGTCAGTACAATTTGATAATCAATAACAGGGTAAAAGATACTGGTCTCCTGATCATACCTGACATCTTTGACAAAATCGAATTCATAATTCTTATCGAGGTACTTTACAGCATTTAATAAAGTAGATTTACCGTGCTCATTTGCGCCAACCAGAGTGGTTATTTTATCATCGAGATTGATATCTTTCGCTTCAATTATCGATCTAAAATTTGAGATAGAGATTTTAAGAAGTTTCATCTTATAATTTTTATTTATTGATTAGACGCTCAATCAAAATATTTACCATTCCCAAAAGTCGATCAAACATAGTTAAGTTCGCCTACTCATCACGCAACATGTTCTACTATTGAATTTGCCATTAGGTTAACTACTTTTTGCGACTCACCAATTCCTTCTTTCAAACGATCACATAATGCAAACAACTCATTTATTTTTGCAACAATGCGATGCTGTTCAGCAAGAGGTGGAATTGGAATAACAAACCTCGAAATATTACCCATGCTTAAATTTGCTCGGGCGTTATCAACTTGTTTGTCGAACATATATGACACACATATCTCACTATTAAAGAAGTGTAACAGAAAAGTATCATTAAAGAATTGAGTAAGCACCCGTATTAGGCAAACCGCTTGATTAATATTCGCTAACTGGTCAATATCATAAATTGCTGTTCTTCCAATAGAACCGCCAACGATGTTCATTAGGTAATCTCCCTTCTTCAGAATAGATCGTGGCTCGATTTCATTAAATTTTCGTTCAACATATTTCTTACTATCCAGCAACAATTTATAGCTCCCTACATTTTCACTTGTAACAAATAGAACATCAGACTCATTTTCTGTATAACCAATTCCTTGCCACTTCGGTGATGAGCCCTTTGTAATTAACTCACAGAAATTTGATAATCTTTCCCACGCCCATCCTTTAGGTAATTCGAAAGGCATTTCCTCCTTTGTAATTGCGGGCAACGAATTTTGATTCTTTACTTTTCCTTCCTCAATCAACTTCTCTTTCTCTTTAGCAATCTTCCCCAACAACACACTCGCAGCTTCATCCTTCGAATCTTGCGGAACGAGTTTGCCCATGACTGCCAACTGTAATATGGTTTGTTTGAGTTGGTCGATGCTATCTTCTGTTGTGAATAAGTCATCGAAGTGTTGCGCTAACCTGCTCCATGCTGTTTGAAATTCTTTGGCATCTGCTGCGTTGGTGAGTGTAACTAATAGTGTTTCCACCAGGAGTTGATGCGATTTCAGATGATTGGTTTCTTGCTGTTCAAGATCATCGCACAATGACATCAACTCATTTACTTTGGCAACAATGCGGCTTTGCATTGCTAAGGGAGGTAGTATGCATAATATATCAAACAATTTGCCTTGATAAATCGCGCAAACATTTGTGGTGTTTGATTTAATCTTTTCAAGTAATTTTTTTCCGGATTGACTCCTAAACCACACATCGATAAAATCGGGTAAAACCTGAAAAAACTTTACCCTTAAGATATTATTGTTATATAAAATAGTCTGATTACTTAGACCTTTAATCACACAAGTTTTACCAACCAGTTCTCGACTGTTTCTTGTATTAAAAAGGAAATCGTCATTTTCGAGGCCGTATTTTAAGACTTCATCATTAGTGGCGTCAACATAAGTTAGTTCAGTTAAATCAAATCCTCCTTGATTTAGAATATTATTCATCTTGAAATAAGGATACTTAAAATCTGAACTTTGAAAGGATTTACCTTTGTCTAAACCTGTATATGCTTCGTGAACTATATCACCGAATCTTGTCCATTCCCAGCCGCTTAACAAGTCAAATGGTTTTTCTTCTTCAGTTATTTTAAGTAAGGAATTCTGTTTCTTGATCTTCCCTTCTTCGATCAATTTGTCTTTCTCAATCCTTATCTTTTCCAACATATTAAATGCTAACTTATCTACAGGATCTGGCTCAACTAATTTTCCTCTCACTGCAAGTTCAAGAATCAATTCACGCAATCGTGCAATGCCATCTAGGCTGATATTGTCAACGTTCTTTATTCTTAATCTTGATTTAATGCCTTGGGCTGTTATCCAGCTATCGAAGCTGTTGATGATCTTATCCCTCATATCAGTTAGTTCCTTTATTCGTCAACGCTGCTGATAAAATGGCCTTCAATTGCCCTCTAATCTTTCCTATCTTTTCTTGTTCGGCTTTATAGGACGCAAGAAGAACTTCAGGATCATGACTCACCTGTTCACCAACATGAGGGTTGCTGATGTCGAGGTTATAATTTCTTTTTACAATTTCATCTACGGAAACTTTCCACGCGTATTCATTTTCTACACGGGCAGCAAAATCATCTTTCTCTTTTCCCCACCAATCCATTTCAGTTTGAAATTCTTCAAACCGCATCGGTCTGGTTTTGTTGTAGCTCGTTACGCCTTCCGGATACGGATGTTCATAATACCAAATGTTCTTAGTGGGTTTCCCTTTAGTGAAGAAAAGGATGTTGGTCTTTATGCCGGTGTAAGGATTAAACACTCCGTTAGGAAGTCTAATAATAGTATGAAGATTACATTCTGTTAACAGTTTCTCTTTCAGCCGCGTCTTCATGCCTTCACCAAACAAGAAGCCATCGGGTAGTACAACGGCTGCTCTTCCGTCTTGTCGTAACAAATGCGTAATCAATAATAAAAACAAGTCTGCGGTTTCGCGCGTACGGAAGGTGCTCGGAAAGTTATTTTCAATACCATCTTCTTCCATTCCGCCAAAAGGAGGATTGGTCACAATAACATCTACGCGATCACTGTTGGTGTAATCACGCAACGGCCGGCTCAAGGTATTATCGTGTTTAATGTTTACCGGAATATCAATGCCATGCAAAATCATGTTAGTGGTACACAGCATGTGCGGCAAAGACTTCTTCTCAACTCCGTAAATGGATTCCTTTAATATCTCCTCATCAGCAGTTGACTTCACAAACTTTTTTCGTTTGTAGTCAATTACGTTGCTCAGAAATCCCCCCGTACCACAGGCAGGATCCAATACCTTCTCTTTCAGTTTAGGATTGATCCTATTTACAATAAACTCAGTTACGGCACGAGGTGTATAAAATTCGCCCGCGTTACCTGCACTTTGCAGATCTTTTAAAAGCTGTTCGTAAATGCTGCCGAAGGTTTGCCGGTCGTCTTTCGAGTTGAAATTGATTTCATTGATCTTGTTAATCACCTGCCGCATGAGCGTGCCCGACTTCATGTAGTTGTAGGCATCTTCAAATACATTGGCAATTACCTTAGCACGTGCGCCTTGTGGTCCGGTTATCTTTAGCTTATCCTTTAGCGTAGGGAACAGTTGCAAGTTCACAAAATCGGATAGCTCTTCTCCTGTCATTCCTTCAGTATCACTTGCCCAATTTCGCCAACGCAAATGTTTTGGAATGGGTGATTTATAACCATCCTCCATTAATTCTATTTCACTTTCTCTATCGTCATAGATTTTCAAAAAGAACATCCACACCAATTGACTCATGCGCTGTGCATCGCCATCCACACCTACATCCTTACGCATCAAATCCTGAATGGATTTGATCACTCCTGAAACATTACTCATGCTGTTTTTTCTGACTTGTATAATTCTTGTTCTAATTCCTGAAGGGCCTTGTCGTATTTGGCTTTACCTCCAAACACATCATTTATTATTTCCACCGGTGTACCCATTTCACTAAACGGTTGGAGTTGAAGTATTCTCGGATTCTCAATAGACACCACACCCTTGTCGGCATATTTATCAAGCAAGGCTTCTAATACCTTTCTTGCCTGCTCACCATACTTGGTAAAATAATTTCTCTTCTTCACATTGTTCGCTCTTTCCTTTCGGGTGAGTGGTGGCTGGCCAAACGCTACATGACAGATTAAATCAAACTCACTATAATCCTGTCCTACTATTTCAGCGAGATTTTCTAAAATTACACCGTGCTCTTCTAATGATTCAATAATCGCGCGCTTCTTCTCTGCTGAATTCCAATTCGCAAGAAAGTCATCGAGCGATGCATATTCGGAGTGAATCTGTTTTCTAGAAAAATCACGATATGATTCGGTGACGAGCCTTCCATCATTTCCAATATACTCCACGCGCTCCGATACAATACTCACTTCAATGTTGTTGAGGATATACTTCTTCACGTTATCATCTCCATCACCATCTCCGTCATTATCGCCACCGTTATCGTCTCCACCTGGATCTGGTGGAGTAGGTGGATCATCAGGTCCCGGTTCATAAATCACTACAGGCTCTCCATCAAACTGCGGATCTTTGAAGAGCTCCGTTGCTCTTTTAAAATCCATGATGGTGAAGAAGAACTTATTAAACTCTTCTGATATGCGCGTGCCTCTGCCAATGATCTGTTTAAAGGTGGTCATGGAGCTAATCGTTTTATCAAGCACGATTAGTTTGCACGTCTTTGCATCTACACCTGTACTCATCAATTCTGATGTAGTGGCAATAACCGGAAACTTACTTTCAGGATCGATGAAATTATCCAACTCCGCTTTACCCTCAACGCTATCACCTGTGATGCGCATCACATAGCGATGATCCTCTGTTGCAATTTTACCTGCGGCATTCACAATGGCTTTCCGCATCCGCTCTGCATGATCAATATCTTCGCAGAAAATAATAGTCTTCGAGTATGGATCAGTAGCATTTAAATATTGCATTACTCTTTTGGCCACAAGCTTGGTTCTTTTATTAAGAACCAAAATGCGCTCCATGTCTGCCTGACTATATGTTCTTTCTGCAATGGGATTACCCAAGTCATCCACCATTCCCGGTTCGGGTGTCCATCCCTCAAGATCTTTGTCAATGTTTATTCTGATAACTTTATACGGTGCAAGAAACCCGTCTTCAATTCCGGTTTTAAGTGTATAGGTATAAACAGGATCACCGAAGTAAGTGATGTTAGAAGCATACTTTGTTTCCTTAGGCGTTGCCGTCATGCCAACCTGTATTGCCTCGGAAAAGTAGTCCAGTATTTCGCGCCATGAAGCATCCTCTGCCGCGCTACCTCTATGGCACTCATCAATTACAATGAGATCAAAGAAATCAGGTGAGACATTTCTAAATATTTTATCGGCTTCATCAGGCCCGGTGATGGCTTGATATAGCCCCAATTGAATTTCATAAGACGGATCGATCTTACGATTTCTGATCTTTGTCATCACCGATCCGAAAGGTTTGAAATCATTGATCAATGTTTGATCTGCTAAAATATTTCGATCAACCAAGAAAAGAATTCGTTTCGCTCTGCGTGCTTTCCAAAGGCGCCAGATGATTTGAAAAGTCGTATACGTCTTGCCTGTACCTGTTGCCATAACAAGCAGGATGCGCTTTTGTCCCCTTGCTACTGCTTCTATAGTTCTATTGATAGCATCCGTTTGGTAGTAGCGGGGTTCTTTTCCAGAACCATCATCGTGATAGGGTTGAAGAACAAGTTCTTCATCAACTATTCCATGCCTTTTCTTATACCTCTTCCAGATTACATCAGGAGAAGGAAAGGCGGTTAATGGAAATTCAGTTTCAATATCTTCTCCGTCTTCAGGAACATCGTTGTGGGATGAGAAGCCATCACCGTTAGAACTGAATGCACTTGGCACTTCAAGAATTGAAGCATAGCCAATGGCTTGTTGCAATCCGTGGCCAACTGTTTTGTTATTATCCTTTGCTTCAACTATTGCGATGGGTACACCGGGCTCTTTTTGTAAAACATAATCAGCAAACTTCTTCTTCTTCTTATTGCGAACAGACATCTCGCCCCTAACAATAATGGGACCTGGCGTTAATGTGACTTCTCTTCGTATTTGGGTGTACTGATCCCAGCCTGCATCCTTAATGGCGGGTGTGATGTAGAGATCACAGATGTCTATTTCGGAAAGCTCCTTTTTATTGATATCTCCCAAGGCCTAACGTAGGATTAATTAGTGGGGTTAATTTAGGCAATTATCTTATGGAATCCACCCACCCCCTGCATCTTAAGCCTATACGTAATGCTTATCCCCATGCAAAAGAAAATTCAACTCACCATCCCCAAGCCCTGTCACGAAAAGTGGAATTCGTTTACGCCTACAGTCCAGGGTGGATTTTGTGGGTCGTGCCAGAAAGAAGTAATTGATTTTACGAACTGGAGTGAAGAACAATTGAAAGCGTACTTTCAAAAGCCGTCTTCAAATAGTTGCGGAAGGTTTAAAGAAGAACAATTGAAAGTGTATCATTATGCTGAGCCACGCGCATCCGTGAAGGGATGGGCTCCGTTTGTTTTTGCGAGCATAGTGATTTTATTTTCTTCGAGACCAGTTGAAGCACAGGTTTCGAAACCCAAGAGTTTGATTGAACAACTATTGCCTTCGGAAACTTTGGGGGAGGTGATTATGAGTAAAGCCGATTCAGTTATTACCGTGAGCGGCACGGTTACACTTTCCAGTGATAGCTCTTCTTTATCGGGTGTCAATGTTATGCATAAAGGAGCAATCATAGCAACAACTGATTCAACCGGTAAGTTTTCGTTCACCTTAGCTAAAGCCGATTCTTCGAAGGTTCTTATCTTTTACACTCCAGCATTAAGAAGAGTACGTTACATAATTAAGCCTGGTCAACCACAACACGATATTAATATTGTTATGGGAGCAGCGCTGGAACATGTTAAGATGGGTGGCGCGATATCAGTTTGTGTGATTAGCCGCCCGTGGTATAGTCCGAAGAGATGGTGGTTGGGGATTAAGAGATGGTTTTAAGTTGTTCGTTGATCGTTTCCCGAATCTAAAAAGTTTCACGTCATTGCGAGAAAGTCTCGCGTCTCGCGAACTGACGTGGCAATGGTTCATCCAGTTGCAAGCGGGATCCCCTGGCTATGAAATGCGAACGAACGAGTTCTTGTTGGAAAATCCCCATCGCTCAACGTCAGTGCGAGTTGCAATCGTTGCTAGTTATGTTTCGTTTCTCTACCTTCTCTGTACATTATCTCAACCATCTCTCGCGCATTCATGGTGCACCTCTCATCATGAAGCAAAAAACTTGTTTCCGTTCATCGTTCTTTCATGCTTCACCTCTCGCGCACCTGTGAACCTATACTGTTTATCTCTCAAAAACGAAGTTGAGAGGAGGATGAGTGGTGATAGAGAGTTGCCAGCCATTAGACTTTTACACCAGCTCTACCTAACTACTCACGTCTATTTTTCATACAGTGCCAACATTTGTTTCACCCGCTCTTTCAGTTGTGTTTGCAACGAGCGTGGTTCGAGTACTTTTACTTCAGGGCCAAAGGATAAGAGGGTTTGCAGCAATTCGTAGTTGGGGATCAGCTGTAAACGAATCACCAGTCCGGTGTGATCATCGCTGATGGTTTTTTGCGTGTCGTGCAAATGTTGTGTTTTGATGTAGTGACCTTGCGCAACCGAAAACCACAAACGGATTTCTTTTACATCGGTCTTATCGATGGTAATGCCAAGCGTATGCTTAAAATAGTTTTCAATGTTAGTGCCTCTGTATTTTCTGAATTTCGTTTTTTTGCTGGTAAGATTTTCAATACGATCCAGGGCGAGCATCCCATTCGCTTTGCGTTTCTCGCTATAGCCGAGCACATACCAGCGTAACTTGTATTCCTTCAACAAGTACGGATGAAACGTATATTCATGTGCGGGTTTATCGAACGGCTGGTAGGTGATGAGCAGCGCATGTTGCTTGAGTATGGCCTGGTATACTTTATCGAAGTGTTCAATGCCTTTAGAGTAGGGCATCTTCTCGAAGTCAACTACAGGATGTGTTACTGTCGATTGTTTAGACTGCAATTGTTTCACCACTACCTTATCGAGTTTGTCAAACACACCTGCTACGTGATTCACTATTTCGGCCTCGCGAAAACGCTTGAGCGATTCAACGATCACTTCAAAGGTATCGAGTTCTTCTGTGGTGAGCGGAAGCTTGTCGAAGTTGTAGTCCGGATCGGTATAATAATATCCTCTGTGTTTGCGATTGTATTCAATGGGTGCATGATAACCCAAACGCGTATCAAACCGCATGGCTTCCAGGTCGCCTTCAATGGCGCGTTTCTCTACCTGAATGTCTTCACGAGCCATGGCGCGTTGAAGGTCAAGCAGCGTAGGGAACGGTTTTTTGGGATTCGTAATGCACGCGTTAATGATGCGATAGCGCTTTAAAGTCTGTCTGGCAGAAGGCATATGCGAAATTTTAAAATTTTACGTTTGCGAATCGATTTGCATACAGGTTTCCTGTTGAAACATGTTTTCGTATACCTCCCTTTCAGCTTTTTGATTTCGTCTTTTTTTGAAATTATTCTTCCTGAAATCCAACCTGTTAGTATTACGAAAGGCAAGGTAAACAAAATATAATTTACTCCGCACAACCAATGCGGAGTGAGAACATAGCTTTGTATCATCATCCTGCAGGTGATCGTTAAATCAATGTTCAATTCAATTAACCGTTTAAAGCAATGGGAAAAATTAAAAACAATGTTGTTACTAAGGGATTTAGTGGCAAGTTAGGCGATGACCTTGTGTTTCGTCAGGTAGATGGTAAAACGATTTTTGCCAAACGTACACTTTCATCGGTCGCTCCGTCCGAGCGACAAAATGAAGTGCGGAATAAGTTTACGGAAGCTTCACTGTTTGCTTCGGCAGCGCTGGAAAATCCGGAAACGAGTCGCGAGTATAATGTGATGGCCAAACTACAAGGCGTTCGAACGGCCTATATGGCTGCCGTAACGGATTACCTCACGTTGCCCGAAATAGGTGCTGTGTATGCGTTTGCCTATAAAGGAGCAGTGGGTGATTTAATCACGATCTCCGACCGCACTCCGTACAAGATCGTTGATCTTTCGGTAACGATTCTGCGAGCAGATGGCGCTGTACTTGAATCCGGTAAGGCCGTTGCCAACGGACTGAAGTGGCGATACGTCAGCACGGTGGCGAATCCACTGGTAAGTGGATGCAAACTGGTGCTCACGGCCCGCGATCGGCAGGCAAAAGAATCAACGTTGGAGAAAGTGTTGTAAGACATCATTCCGAATGTTGAGAAAAAAAATCGTTGTTAAACTTAAACGTAAGGCATGGGTATCATCAAAAGGATGCAGGCGCCTACGCCTAAGTTCTTCAGAGTATTGCGCATGGTTGGCATCGCGCTAACGGCAGCAGGCAGTGCTTTGCTCGTTGCGCCAGTAGCACTTCCCGCAATTGTCATTTCCATTGCCGGCTATGTATCAGTAGCCGGTGCAGTGGTAACTGCGGTGAGCCAAACGACTGTGCAATCTGAAGAACCAGGCAGCGCTGGGTAGTTACATATGGAAAAATAAATAATTCATTTTATGAAAATGGGTCAATATGACTTTGCGTCCCGCCAGCGAGCGGGACGCTTTTTTTATGTCAGACAATATCGTTATTTTTTTGAGGTGCTGATTTAATATTCCATAGAGGAAATGGAGTGACTTGTTTTATCGCCCATTAACAACTTCTCTCCCACCTTGCGGACGTTCAATCCTTTAATCTGTTTTGAAATTGCTTAAGGTTTTGAGTGCACAATTTTTAGATCGAACAAGTACTCGTTCTGTCGCATTCATATTTGGGGGATTCCGCCAAGGATTGGATGAAACATGCTATGTAAGCTTGTCTCGTCCCGATAGCTATCAGGAGCGGGACGCTTCATCGCAATGACGGGGAACATTCTAAAAACAAAAAAGTCATCCACTTTATGCAGATGACTTTTTGTTGGGAGGTCTCGAGCGAATAGAAAACCGTTTACTCGAATGCACCCAATTTCATTAAATGTCATTAGAAACCTAATTCTTCAGTCTTTACTCCGCCTTCGGGATGATCCATTCGTAAAAAAATAGGTCAGCCGATTACTAGTTCAAAACTATTAAACTTTTAATCCCTAAGGCAATGGCAAAAGTAAACATTTTCATCAAAAAAGACTTCATCGACAAAATCGGTGAAGCTCCTCTCCTAGTCGAGTACACTCATGAAAAAGCAAAATGGAGATTCAACACTTACATTAAGGTTAACCCCACTCAATTAAAATGTGTCTTTGACTATGACACTGAACTCTTCAAGCTGAGTGCCGTCTCAATATTAACCCCGGAAAGGAAAAGGCGACAACTCGCACACAACGCTATCTTAAAAACCATGCAAGAGAAGTTGAGTCGGACAATCGAAGATTGCAGATTATTTTCTATCACACCCTTTCCTGAAGTAATTAAAAAAGAATATCTGAAAGCCGAAAAAGCAACCGACCAGAAATCCAAGACGATCGGTCAGTGGTATGACGAATTTATCAAATGTAAAGAATCCGAAATCGGAGCAGGTATCAATTCTTACAGAAGCACCTGGAGGCATTTTCAGAAATTCAATACCAAGAATAAAATTGTGCTTCTGCAGGACATCAATAAAACTTTGTTAGATGAATTCAGAGAATATATCAAACTTCAGGGCATTGAGGGTTCTGGAATACACAAGCAATTCAAAAACCTAAGAATATTTTTAAACTGGGTTGCTACAGAAAATGATGATATTCAAATTCCTACCTGCTATAAAAAGATAAAGGTAAAAGCCAGGTTTGGTAATCCCATAGGTCTGTCAGTTGAACAGTTTTTGCAGCTATGCAATATAGATCTGTGTGATCATCCCGAACTAGAGAGAACAAGGGATCTGTTTGTCTTTGGTGTTTCAATTGGTGGCCCCAGGCATGGTGACCTGCAAAGGATGTCAGAGTCTTTTCGCAAACACGGCTATAATATTAACCAAGGTGTCATTACATATTTTGAGAGAAAGACCGGAAATGCCCATCAGGAAATCCTCGTCAACAAATTTGGACAGGAAATCCTCGATAAATATTCAGTTAGGTTTCCTTATGTACCTACGAACCAAAGAATGAATACAAACCTGAAAAGCATTGCGAAAAAATTAAACTGGACGGATATCAAATTCATACCCAAGTACAATGAATTTGGAAAATTGATAGGAGTCGATGAAGTGCCTTTACTAGATATTCTTTCAACAAAGTTCATGCGAAAGACAGCCGCGACTATAGACAATTTTCTAGGCATACCCATTAAAACGTCTATGAATAGAACCGGGCATAAAACGTTTGCAGCCTATAGCCGGTATGTAGATGTAAATAAAGAGTCAATGGATTTGGCCAACACCAAATGGGATGAAATGTTCGAGAAGAAAATTCGGTCGTCTAAAGAAGAAGAAAATCTGGATCAGGTGTCCTAAACAAATGTCTAAACTTATCTAAAATTTAATAATCAACTAAAATGATTTCTAAAGAAAAAATATTCCGCGATCTCTTTGAGAAAAGTCTCAATGCGTCATTTGAAGCAATACTCCTAACCTTAATAAATGCAATTCGTCAAAACGGCCATGCAGATCGACAAGAATTTCTTCCAATCAATGAGATTGTCAAACGTTATGATATCTCAAAGAGAACATTATATAATTATCACCACAAGGGATACATTACCCTCCACACCACGAAAAACATTTATTTCAATAAGTGAGTTAGAGGATCATACTCGAAAACACCCTATTGTGCGAAACCCTTGGTAAGAACTACCAATTTCCATTGGCGGATTTTATTCACCAAGGATTTAGTTGCACCGGGCGCTTTCGAATATGTTCTTCCAATTCGAAACGGATATATACGTTTTGCGCTCTGTAGTTCTAAACGTTATGTATCCCTTCTTGTGGTAGCTATAAACTCATTGCAACGCTCGCATACGCTAGTGTAAACACTGTTACATTCGGTCAGAATATTCAGGAGTGATCCCTTATGCATGATTGTAAAACAAAACGGGCTTCAAAGCTTCAACTATCTTGTGGTTTTTAGGTTAGTTGTACCGTCAACCTGATAGATAAAGCGGAAGGAATAGTAGCGTGATGCAGGGCGTGTTGCTAAATCAGCAAATGTTGCCGTTGTGGTGTTAGGATTGCCAAGGTAGTAGCTAATCATCTCTACTTTAACAAATTTTCCATCAGCCGTTTTCAATACCAATATCTTACCTGCATTTGGAAGTATCGCATGCTTTGGACCAGTCGCGGCTTCTCCTGTATAGGTGTACCATCCACCGCTTCCAACAATTGCTTTAGTAGTGCCGTCAACAGCATACCCATCGGCAGGAGCCTCTACAATCTCTTCAAAAATTCCAGTTACCGCTTGACCAGCAGCATTTCCAGGGCCGCTTGTACCGCTGTTAAGAATAATCGTTGTTCCACGAAACCCTATATCCCATTTGCTTGTAGCGCTGTCTGAGTTTAACACCGTTGCATTATTTGCAAAACTAAAGAGTGTATAATTTTTTGTGCTTACTGAATTTAAATCAGCAACAGTTGTTGCTTCAAGTTGCGCGATTGGATTTTCATCATCTCCATCACATGCTGAAAAAGTAATCGCTGAAAAAAGAAGAAGTGCTACATTAAGTTTAGAGACGTATTTCATTTTGTTTATAGTTTAAATTTATTAATTCGCTTTTTCTTTTTTCTTTGAGAATGTTAAAGCAACACTTGCCCAAAGAAGCCTTCCAGGTAAGGAAGGGATGTACTGAGCATCGTTGTAATTGAAGAGGTTATCACAACCCGCTTGTACTTTCAACCATTGTTGAAATGACTTCCCGACTGATACATTGCACGTTACATAGTCCTCCACATACTCGCTGTTGTCATCCAGAATAGTGTTGTTGTTTAAATCGGCATAGCCATAACGACCACGGTAAATTGCACGAAGACTTCCGCTCCATCCATTTTGGCTTTCATAAAACAATTTCGCATTCGCCATGTGGCGTGAGCGGTTAAATAAACCTCCGTAATCCTTTGGGTCAACTCGTTTCGTTGCATTGGTTTCAGGATCGCGGGCGTAGACGTTGCCTGCTTTAAGTTCTTTCTCAACTTCTTTGTCCTTGGCGATCAGCAATTGATAACCAACTGAAAGATTAAGACCTTCTACCATTGAGTAACTTCCTTCTACCTCCACGCCTTGCGTGTACACCGATGCAACATTGTAATAGCTGAAAACTTGTTGTCCATTTGTTTTACGCGCTACAGCTTTTGTATCGATAAGATCTGTGATGTCGTTGTGGAAAAAGTTTACGTTAATGGATGACTTCTGACTAGGTTGAAGCTTCAGTCCGAAATTATAAGCACTTGATGTTTCTGCATTGATAGCTCCGAATGTGGAAGGATCAACCAGTATGGCATCGATCTGCCCCTGATCTTCCAACTGCTGAATACCATCAACCAGTACATTTGAACCAAACACAGAATAGCCAACAGTAGAATTAGTAAAGTTCAAATAAAGTTGACGAAAATCAGGAGCCTTAAACCCAACACCAAACGAACCACGCAGGGCGAGCCATGACAATACATCGTACTGAACAGATAACTTTGGACTAAATTGTGAACCATAAGCACTATGATCATCGTAACGGCCCCCGGCTAATACATTAAGTCTTCTTATTGGTAGCCATTCATATTGCGCATAAGCATAATTGGTATGGTACTTTATTTTGTCATCGTAACGCGTGGCTTCAACACTTTCCCAAATTCTCCCAACACCAAGCGTAAAAGAATTTTTTCCATTGACAAAATACTCTATCTGAATTTCAGGACGACTGAATGTCTGATCAAAGTACGTTTCATCGTAGGTAGTTTCGTCTTGCTGATACTTTAGCAATGAATTGGCAGAATACTTCGATCCATAAAACCGAAATGTAGTTTTAAGTTTGTCTGAAAAATTATGAGTCAGTACTGGGTTAACGTTCCAATCTTTAACATCACCTGTTCCATCAAGCAAAACGGGAGCGTCTTGCGTTCCAATATTAGCAATACTCTCCTGCTCTTCACTAAAGTATCGACCTGATAACGAAAACTTTGTCCGGCTGGTAAAGTCATAGGTAAGACGGGATTGATAGGTATAGTTAGCAAACGGACTTACCGTATTTCCCTCAGTATCCGGAGAAAGGTCATAACCATCCGTACTATAACGATTCGCGAAAGCATACAAGCCAAACTTGTTCTTCTTGTGATTTACAGTTGCACCAAGGTCGAATGTATTATTAGTTCCGTAACGTGAAGTAATAGTACCGCTCACTCCCTTTGGTCTATCCGTTATGATATTGACAACGCCTGCCAGTGCTTCCGATCCGTATAAACTTGAACTGGGACCTTTCATGATTTCAATTTGCCTGATGTTACCAACAGCAATGCGATTGAGTTCAAGCGTTCCGGAGGTTCTGCCTATCAATGGTTCACCATCAACTAAAATCAGTGTGTACTCCGGGCTGAACCCTTGCATTTGAATTCCTGTTCCGTGATCGCTCACAATCGCTAAACCAGTTTGTTCTCCAAGCACATCATTCAATCGTAATGAACCCATGTTCTTGATCTGAGATTTTTGAATCACAGTAACGGGCACTGGTAATTCTGACAAAGCACGCTCGCTTCGTGTGGCAGTCACCACAACTTCATCAAGTTGCTTTTGTGCCAGAGAATCCTGTGCTGAAATCTTATTTGGGGAAATTCCACAAATAAGACCCATGCATAGCATGACAAACAGAAACCGTTTATAAATATTGAGTTTCATTATTTCAAAACAGGAATTTCACTTACCAGTTTTCTCCAAGCTTCTAACTCGTGTATACCTGGTTTGCGTAAACCGAAAAATTGTGCGATCAGATTTTTTTCGCGATCGAAAAGTTCGATAGAGGTAACTTCACCATCCGTTGTAGGTTTCTTTACTACCCACGCCTTATACACATCGTTTTGTTTCATATGCATATTGAAATCCGGATCAAGAATATTTAACCAGCGTTCTGGTCCTGCATGGTCGCGATCTAAAACACGAATAGTGCGCACTTTGCCTTGATGAATCTGAAGGTTGCCACGGTTACCCGCAAAAATCATAATAGGAAGTTTCAAAGCTGACGCAGAATCAAGAATATGATTGGGGGTAAGTTGCGGATCTACCTCATAGGTAAATTTACCATCAGCTAATTCCAACGCATGGTAACGTTGTACTTTGTGTTTTCTCAACATTCCGAAGAAATCGTGCGTGTCTTTTAATTCAGACCAGTCAGCAAGAAAAGCTTCTTTATTGACGGAATCAGAAAACACTTCTGCCGGATAGGGGTGAACATCAAGCTCTGGGCTTTGGTCTGAAGAACGAAAATCACTTATGATTTTTTCATACGCTTCTTCAATACTCTTCTCCTGCAAATAAATTTTAGTAATTGCCTCACCTGACTTGTCAAAAATCTGAATGCTCTTTAAAACACGATCTGATTTTTCTTCAGTTACTGCAAATGCTACATGCCATGCACTAAAAAATACCCTTGTCTCAATTGGTCCTATTACAGTAGCCATTGAATGCGCTCCGCTTCCCATAATATCAATAGCTTGAAAAGGACCTTTGTGTTCCAGTATACAAGCATCATTACGTGTGAGTGACATCACCTTGCCCAATGTCTTGAAACTTTTTAACAACTCAGGCCACGGACCCTGAAGACGCACTACATCTTTACCCACTTTTGTAGCCAGTAATTCCGCTTCGCTTGCACCCAGCTCCTTTGCTGCCTCACGTATTCTGATTCCTGGTTTTGCGTTTTGAATTCCTCTCCATGCTTCATGAAGGGTAGTGGTTTTTGATTCTATTACTGTGTTCATATTTTGATTTGTTAATTCGATTATTTGTTGATTTGAATTTGTCTAGTCGTTGATGGTAAGTCGTATTTTATTTTTTGTCACAGTCAACTCTTCTCTTTCGGGAATGATGAAGGGGCAATTGTTGCATGAATCATGATATAAATTCACCCGGCAACAAAATGTTTCTTCGATGTTCGCTTTGGTGAAAACAGTTTGGGCTTCACCAGCTGCCATAATTTTTCCATCACGCATAAAATAAAGCTGATCGGCAAACTGAACCGCCTGATTCAAATCGTGAACAATGGCCATTACTCCGATATTGCGTTCGCATACTTGCCGTGCAAGACTGAAGATTAATTGTTGTTGTGCGATATCAAGACTTGACGTTGGTTCATCAAGCAAAATGTATCTCGGGTAAACAGTCTCTTCCCATACCTGTGCAAGTACACGAGCCAATTGTACACGCTGCTTTTCTCCACCTGATAAAGTATGATAGCTGCGTTTACGAAAAGAAGTAATACCGGTTAAAATCATCACTTCATCCACTACCTTTTCATTCTCAGATTTTGTTGTTCGATGCGCATGACGGCCAAGCAGAATAATCTGTTCAACCGTAAAAGCAAACTGCACTTGTGAGTTCTGTGGAAGCACTGCTCGCACCATCGATAATTCTTTTGGACTATATTCTTGAACCGGCTTGCCGTTAATGATTACTTCGCCTTGAAAATGCTGATGTTCATACGCCAATGTTTTAAGTAATGTACTCTTGCCTGCACCATTCGGTCCTACAATGGCTGTGAACTTGGCGGGTTGTAATGTTAGGTTCACATCATTAAGAATGACTTTGTCACGAATGCGAAATAAAATGTTAGTAGCCTGATACATTACAGTTCATTTTTAAGTTTTGCCTTCATTAACAAACCAATAAAGAATGGTGCACCGATCAACGCTGTTACTACTCCAATCGGAAGTTCAGCAGGATTTACCACTGTGCGTGCTACAATATCTGCTATGATGAGCAACCATGCTCCTCCGAGAATCGAAGCAGGAAGTACAAGCCTATTATCCGCATGAAATAATACTCGTATTAAATGCGGAATTACAAGACCAACAAAGCCAATCATACCCGCGAGCGAAACACTAACACCAACACCCAATGCACTTAGAAAAATAATAATGCGTTTCGAACGCTCTACATCCACACCCATGTGGTAGGCTTCGGCCTCACCTAACGCAAGTGCATTTAAGGCTGGTGAAAAAAGAAGAAGCGCTGAAGAAGAAAAGATAAGTAAAGGTGCTGCAATGATTAGTTTATGCCACGATGCGCCTCCTAAATCACCAAGTGTCCAGAAAGTGAATGTGCGCAACTGATTTTCATCAGCATAAAATATCGTGAGTCCAATGACAGCTCCCGCCAATGCATTGATGGCAACACCTACTAATACCAGCATCGCAATATTAGTTCTTCCCATCTGGTTGCTGAGTTTCAATACCAGGAAGGTGGCCATCAATCCTCCACTGAAAGCAACGAGTGGAAGTAATGAATTGTACAATAAACCATCGGTGGCAAGTCCCCATGACGCTCCAAATACTATTACCATTACCACACCAGCAGCCGATCCACCAGAAACTCCGATCAGGCTTGGTTCAACCAATGGATTTCTGAATAATCCTTGCAAGGCAGCTCCACTGATTCCCAGCGATGAACCAATTAACAATGTCATGAGGATTCGCGGAATGCGAATGCTGGTCATCACGACTTCGTGCATGCTGTTCGATTCAACTGTTGAGAACAGGCCTAACTTATTAAGAAGAATAACAGCCACATCTTTTACAGGAATAGACACTGCACCAATAGATAATGAAAATAGAACCGTAACCAAAAGGCATACGCTCATTCCCACAATGATCATTGTGTTTTTACTATCCCGAAAAGTAAGTAGGGCATTCATCAACTACTTTGCTTTTAATTCAGGATGCAGAAGCATCACCAGTTCTTTCACTGTTTCGCCAAAGCGTGGCCCGAAATTGGTGAGGCGCAGTGCATCGATGGCAATGATTTGTTTTTTCTTACCGGCTGTGGTTTGTGTTACACCCGCTACTTTTAATAAACCGTCCATTCCACCGATACTTTCAAAACCAGTTGAAGTCATCACGATATAATCCGGATTGGAAGCAATCAGTGCTTCGGTGTTCAAAGGCTTATAACCTTGTGTATCGGCAAATACATTTACGCCACCTACATAATTTATTATATCACCAAATGAATCTTTGCCCGCCATACTTACTGTGGCAGTGCCTCGATTGTAAATACATAATACTTTAGGAGTCGTTGTTGCGCGCTTAATCATAGCATTAGCCTCTGCCAATGCTGTTTCATTCTCCGCAATAATTTTCTTTCCTTCTGCTTCACGACCCAAGGCTGTAGCAATTTGTGCAATGAATTTTTTAGTGTCGTTGAAGTTTAGCTTCCGTTCAACAATTACCAGTTTGATACCCGTGGATGAAAGTTGTGTGAGCACTCCATCATCTACATAGTCTTTTTCAGCGATGATCAATGTAGGTTTCAAACTGATGATACCTTCGGCATTGATGCCAGTGCGATATCCAATGGAAGGAAGTTGCTGAATTTGTGAAGGATATAAACTCGTGCGGTCGGAGGCAATAAGTTTATCACAATCACCTAACGCGCAAACTGTTTCGGTAATGGCACTTCCTGCTGTGATGATGCGTTGCTGTGCAGTAATCGTACCGCTGCACATTACAATACATAGTATAATAAAGTAGTTTGTAATTGTCTTCACTCTTGCCTGTGTTTAGTTCGCAGCAAAAGTAGAGCTGAAGTGCAACCTGCGTCAATCGCTTGCAGGTGTCATTTTTATATACCCTCATAGAGTGGACTATTTTGGAGATGTGATACCCTTAATAGGGTAGGTCGAGATCTCCCCTGTTCCTCCTGGAGAGATTCTGTGTCCTATTGTTTATTGTAATATTAGATTGAACGACACCAATAAAATCTCTTATAAAATAAGAGTCAATTCTATTTCCATAGCTTCCTTAATATGGAGCCTTTGATTTCTGAGATGAGCTTTAATTGTAAGTCCAGCAATTTTTCAGTGTGCATCATTTGCTGAAGTATAGAAACAGCTTCAGCAAATTCCTTCGGTTTGCTATTCACCTTCTGAATAGCTTTTTCAATTTAGGCTGATATATCATCAAAGTATGATGTTGAATGAATGAATGTAAATCAAAGGGCGCCTTGGTCACGAACGAAAGAAACCATTGAAGAATTCTCCATAGGTCATCAACAAAGTCTTTAATGACATCGTGTTTTTAAAGTTTATTCGGCCAGATATTTTACTAAGCACCTGGTATCTTCGGCAGTGGATCTCCCTTCATTCCTTTGGATACAAGAGTAGCCAGAAAGTCAGTAAATGGTTCAATATTCTGATGAACGCTGGCTTGTTCTAGTGCCTCCATGTATACCTTCCTTTCTTCTACTGGGACCACTGTCCACGGGTATCCTCCAGCAGCGAGCATCGCATTCATCAAAAAACGCCCGATGCGACCGTTGCCATCCATGTATGGATGAATGTAAACAAAAACAAAATGCCCCATCACAACACGAACTGCCGGATCAAGCTCTTCCCGAAGTAAATCAAACAAGGTTGGCATGGCATCCCGTACAGCATCACGATTCAAAGGAACATGCATAGAGCGTCTAATGTAGACTGGACCATTCCGGTATCCGGCCAAATCGCTGGGCTTTAGCAACCCTATCGATACACTTGGAGAAAATAATTCACGATACCACATACCGTGATCTTCCTCCGCTGACTGACCTGGATTTTGTCCTTGTAAGATTTTATTGAGACTTTGCACTACAGCCTGGTAAGCCTGCCAATATCCGCGTGCCGCAAGCGCATTTCGTTCCTCCTTATCCTTCCCTTCCGCTTCCGGATTCCAAGTACCGCTTCGGACTCGTTCAATTAATTCGGGAGTGACTTTGTATCCTTCAATTGATAAAGAATGATATGCGTCTGTTACGTAGACTTCCTGAACATGCTTCAGGAAAGCGGCCTTGTCCATTGGGATTCCGGGAGCCTTTGGAAAACGTTCGATAACTGTTGTCCTCATGGCATGCCACATCACAATAAGTCGGTTTACATACGGGGATGATTGGCGACCGGTGCCAACGCTAATGGTGCGGTTTGTGAATGGATCAATTTCGCGAGAGTCATAACCAGCGCTTTGCATGGCGTTGATGACATCATTTGCCATACGGTCACGGCCAATATTTCGAAAAGCACCGGCCAGACGACCTGCAATTACGGTATGTCCTGCATCCAACAAGGTAGGAAGAACGTCAGAAGCATCCCTTACCAAAGACAGTGCAGTACGCATATCAGTTGGGTTGCTCTTATAGAAACCAGGCGAAGAATTGATCAATGCAGAGGAAAGTGAATATATCCTCATCTTTTCTTTTTCTTCCCGCTCTGTTGATTTGGGAAGAGTAGCGTTAATATCAAAAAGTGACGTGTTGTAAAGGAATTGAGTAGTGTTGTTTTGAGCCTTCGGTGACCGTATCAATAGTTGTTGGGGTACTGTCCAGTTTCCACTATGAATCAAAAGGGATTGATCCGGTGAAAGACACCATTCTTTTCCAAAACGATCATCCAGATACGCGGCACAAAATTGCCAGAATGAGGCATACCAAGAAGTGCTATCGCCTTGCTTCTCATCTGGTTTGGAGGGTATATACCATCCCTTCATTACTTCCTGTAAAAATCCGTTTTCAATAAGTCGTTCCCGGTGTGTCCTGGATATATCCTTGGCACGAATGGCAGCTGCTCCATTCTCATTTTGAAGACCCCGAAGAGCCTCAAGGGATTCAGCCAATTTTTCGGAAGGAGTTGCCATCGGTAACTAGTTTAATGTGGTGTGTAACAATTAGTTTATTATGTTGTACGTAAATTAGTTTATTATGTTGTACAAAAACAAGTTTATTACGTTAAAATACTTATTTTCAGGTATTTAATTGCCAAAAAAGCGCTGATGGGATCTTAAACATCTACAACCTTAAATGAACGAGAGTGCTGAAAAGATTCAATCCAACCTCCGATATGATTAGACAAACTCTCCTGCCTCTGATCCGATACAGCCGAAATATAGATGTAAATAAAGGAGTCACTGGATTTGGTCAAACACCAAGTGGAATGAAATGTTCGAGAAAGAAAAATCTGCCATCCAAGCTGAAAGAAACCAGAATCAGGTGTCTTAATCAAAAGTGTCTAACCCTTTTGAATATGTTGATTCATACAGGTAGCTTGTTCACCACGGATTTCGTTGCACCGGATGTTTTCTAATATGTTCTTCCAATTCGAAAACGGATACAAACGTTTTGCGCTCTGTAGTTCTTAACGTTATGTATCCTTTTTTATGATAGTTGTATAATGTCCGTAGGGAAATATCAAACTGCTTACTAACCTGATGAATGGGAACAAATTCCTGGCGGTGCAAATTAGAATCCTGAATCGCGGTTCTTATGAGAGCAGGTAAAATGCGAGTGAATGAGCGCGTGAAATAACTCTCAAATATTTCGCGTACAAACTGTTCTCTTAAATCCATGACCTGACTATTTTCTCTTTGATAAAAGAATTAACGAATTAAGAAAAGGTAAGTTATATCCACCTGAAAAAGGCATCAATCAAATTACACTAATGAAAACGAATTAAAATGTCTGTTCAAAAGATTAGTAAAATATGATTGAGTTTATCAACTTTTAGTGCTAAAAATATTTTTCACAATAAGCAGAATCGGGCATTAAAATCAATTGAAGATGAAGGCCTACAATAAGCCCTCATCTGCAAATGAATAATAGCTTTCGCTGGTGATAATGATATGGTCGAGTACTTGAATCTCCAGGAAGCGTCCACCTTCTTTTATCTTTTTAGTCAATTCAATATCAGCCTGACTGGGTTGTAGATTTCCTGACGGATGATTATGCGCCAGAATTATTCCACAGGCCGATGCTTTCAATGCTCCAGCGAAGATCAGCTTCGGATCGGCAACGGTGCCAGATATACCACCGCTTGAAACTTCAAGGATACCAAGCACTTTGTTTGCCCTGTTGGTGAACAGTACTTTGAATTCTTCAAAGAGTTCGATTGATGTTTCACTCCAGCTTTCCTTTAATATCTGATGTGCATCGCGTGAGCTGGTGATCTTCGGACGAAGTGAAGGTTTAACATTTGATTTGTAGGAGAGCTGAATTTCTGCTACCTGCCATTGTTTGTTTTGATTTGTGCTTTCCATAATTGTAAGAATTAATTATGGTCGTCACCAAGGCTTGGGTGTGCGTGTATGCAAAAGGAAACGGAATAATTGGGGGTTCCTGGAAGCGATAGCTGTAAGGGGGAACCGTTTATGCCGTAGTCTTTTGCAGGAACGAAATCACCCAAGCTACTTTTGACCATGATTAATCCTTACCATGGAAAGCACTTGAACAATGGACCTGGCAGATTGACTTTCGTACGATCATTCAAATCTTTTTCACCAACGAATTCGATAACGAGCTTTAATCCATTGATACAACCGATAATCAAGAAACCACGCAATGCCACCGATAAGTCCGGCAATCAGCAAGTTCCATTTAATATCCGAGATCCCATTTTTACTAATAGCGATCACCACATTAAGCACCGCACCTGACAGGAAAGCAATCCAATCGCCCTAACTGTTTTTCTTTGTATTGATTTTCATGCAGCCAAAATGCACTAACCCACGGACGCAGGTATAGGAATGTGAATGAATTGAAACGAATAAGCTAAACTTGAAATGAACTTGTTTGATTTTGTAAGTAATCACACCCCACCATTCTTACCCACAAGCCGCCAAATGAGCTTGTTGCTGAACCTTTGTCAAGGGTGGTGATTCAATAAAACATCAAAAAAATCACCACTCGACATGGCCCTTGACAAAGGTTCAGCAACAGCCTAACTTTGGCTTGAGGGTGAAATGGTTTTTCCAAAAAGATGGCACTTCAACATTTACCAATACAACTTGGAATCATTTTCTCAAACTCACAATTATCGGACAAACATTTTTCAAGAGAGCCTGAAAGTTTCAACCTGATTTCCTGGAGAAGCTTTATTTGTTGATCAACACGGTTTATCTTATCGGTTAAATGCGTAGTCAAGTTACTGCACGATGCAGATTCTTCTCCCCAAGCTTCTATAAACTCATCAATTTCATTGAGGGTAAAGCCTAGTGCTTTGACTGTTTTAATTAGCATGAGTCGTTCATAAACATGCTCTGGATATTCTTTATAGTTATTATCCCTTCTCTCTTTCTTGTTAACATCGATAAGCCCTTTTTTCTCATAGAACCGAATGGTATCGAGTGAAAAGCCAGTGCGCTTTGAAAGTTCCCCGATCAACATATTTAAAAGTTTTTGAAAATTTCCCTTGACCGTGGACTATAGTCCATGTCGTATAATTGAACTATAAACGAAAAACACAAAGATAGGACTATGAAAACGACTGCAAAAGAACCAGGAAAACTGGCTAAAAACATGGGTTTATTGGGTATCGGAATGTGTGCGCTCTGCTGTGCTTTGCCAATTATCGGAATTGTTGGTGGAGCTGGAATCTTAAGCGCTGTTGCCATGTATGCCGAAAAGATCGCGAGTGTACTTCTCATTATTTCTGCGGCTTCGTTAGCTATCTGGCAATACCGTAAGAGACAAGCACCACCGGCCTGCTCCATCGACTGCGATTGTAAAACAGAAAGCTCGGAATTGAAAACTAGCACAAACTTAAAGACAAAGTAAAATGACTAAGAAACTTATCATTTGGGTTGCAGCTTTCGCACTGCCTCACACTGTAATGGCTCAGGAAAAAACAAAGGATATGAAAACGATATTGGAAGAAGCCAAACTAAGCTGTAAGCTAACCACTCCGGAATTGCAGCAACGTAAGAAAACTGTAATCGCAGAACTTAAGAATCACGTGCTGGAGAAAACGGAGACGGAAAAAGGATTCAAATACAAGTTTAATGGTTCGGATAAGATGCTTGACCTCCTTAATTGTTTTATAAAGACAGAACGTTTGTGTTGCAGCTTCTTTGTTTTTAATCTTACTGCGTCAAGCGATAACAGTTTTGCGTGGCTCGAGCTTTCGGGTCCTGACGGGACAAAGGATTTCATCAAGCACGAGATTGATTTTTGAGCCGCTTACTTTGCTCTTTTTAATACGGCCTTCGAATACAATTCAAAATCCTTTCGTGGCTCTGCTAATTCGAAAGTCCCTATAAATTCATTTTCACTTATGATCTGGTATGACTCCTTTGCCCGAAACCCTGCTGGAATGTTTTCAATACTCTCAGAAATAAATGCAATGCTCTTTCCATCCGGTGAAATGGATTCTATTTTGAATTGATTTACAAAGCTTTCAAGGTGAAATTGCCTTAACATAAAGGTCTTTTTGCCTTTGTCATAACTAATGAATCCATGATCCTCATGAACTTCTCCTTTTGGATTCTCTTTCGAAGGTGGGTAGACTGATTTGCTTTTTGCTTCAATGAATTTCTTATTAAGCACAAGTTCATTGCTGCGTTCGTATTTACCTTTTCCTGGTTACCCTACAAAGGTACCAGTCCATTTGCCGATCATGTTTTTGAACGGAAGCCAGACACTATCTTGTTTGGCATCTGACCATATGAAAGAACTGATGCATTGAATGTCTAAATACAAACTAAAAATAGGCTTTTTAATGATGAAATAAACTATTCAATATATTTGTTGAATAGTATGAACTATCCTGCTTCCTTTGTTGTCTTGATGCTTTACACGACAAGACCATGAATAAAAGAGAATTCAAGGATAGAGTATATGGTGAATTGGCCAGAATCACCAAGTCACTAGCTAATCCACATCGTCTGGAAATTATTGAATTGCTTGCGCAGGGCGATTTTTCAGTCGAACAGATTGCGGAGCAAACCAGCCTGCCTATTGCAAACGCTTCTCAGCATTTACAAGTATTGAAACAAGCGCAACTCGTTGACATCAATCGCCAGGGAAATTTTATCTACTATAAATTAGCGAACGGTAATGTATTTAAAGCTTGGAAAGCTTTGCGTGAGTTAGGCGTAGAGCGTATTGCTACAATTGAAAAACTGGTAAAGGACTTCAGACAATCTAAATTCAAATTTGAGTCTGTCACCATCGAAGGACTTTTACAACGGCTGGAATCCGGCAAAGTCACCATTATTGATGTTCGCCCTACAACTGAATTTAACAGAGGTCATATCGCCAATGCGATTTCAATTCCAATCAGTGAACTAAAGGAACGCATGATTGAATTACCTAAGCGTACTGAAATTATTGCATACTGTCGTGGACCATTCTGTGTTTACGCGGATGAGGCTGTGGCGATATTAAATAAAGCTGGATACAAGGCAACGCGGCTTGAAGAAGGTTTTCCCGATTGGTCTCTGATGGGACTACCGATTGAAATGAACTAAAATAATTGACAAGTATGGACGACAAGAAAATATCTGTGACCGAACTTCAGGAACGGTTGAACAAAAAACAGAAAGTATTTATTCTGGATGTTAGACCAATCGATCAACGTCAAGAGTGGAAGATTGCAGAAAGCACGCACCTGGATGCCTATAAAAGATTGAATAGCGGTGACAACACCGTGTTAGATGAAATCAGTATTCCTGAAAATGCAACTGTCGTTACAGTTTGTGCCGCAGGAAGAACCAGCCTTATCGCGTCAGAAGCTTTGCGCGAAAAAGGTATTAAAGCTTATTCACTAGATGGTGGCATGAAGGCCTGGAACTACGCTTGGAATAAAGCAGAGATAAGCTTTTCATCAGGACTTAAAATCATCCAGGTACGCAGACCTGCGAAAGGAGTGCTATCCTATCTGATTGGTTCAGCAAATGAAGCAATCGTTGTTGATGCAGCACTTGATCCGAAAATCTACCAGCAACTCGCTAAAGAAAACGGCTGGACGATCAAGTATGTTACCGATACACATATTCATGCTGACTATGTTTCCCGAACTAGAGAACTGGCGATGGCCAGCGGAGCAAAACATCTCCTTATTGACAGAGCAATTGTCGAGTATTCATTTACTCCCATCTCACATAAAGAGATAGTCAGTATCGGGAATTCCAAATTTCAATTTTTATATACTCCTGGACACACACTGGAAAGCACAACTATAAAGGTAGATAATGAAGCCCTGATTACAGGAGACACTCTGTTCATTGATGGCGTTGGAAGACCTGATCTTAAAGCTAATGAAGGAGAAGCCATCATTAAATCGAAGCAACTTCATAATTCATTAACCGCACTGTTTTCGTTCCCAGCTTCTTTACTAGTGTTACCGGCACACACATCTAAAACAGTTTACTTTGACGATAAAGTAATTGGCGAAACATTATCCACAGTAAAAGAGAAACTAGATATTCTAAAATTAAGTGAGAAAGAATTCGTGAAATATACTTTGACACGAATTCCCCCAACACCACCAAACTATCTCGCAATAGCTTCGATCAATAAGAAAGGCTCACAGGAAGATTTAGTACTTGCTGATCTGGAAGCCGGAGGAAATCATTGCGCCATTGCGTAGCACATAAACATTCAAGCACTATGAAAACAAAATCAATATATACTCTGGCAGCATTTCTAACACTTGGACTGTTTGCTTTTATCCTTGTCAGTTTTAAATCAGATCAAAAAGAACCTTGGACTCAGGAGCAGTTACTTGATCCCCGCGATCTTGCCTTAACAATAAACACTCCTCAATCACATCAACCCATCGTATTGAGTGTCGGTCCTGCTGCTGTCATTAAGAATTCAATTGACATAGGCGCAACGCGTGAAAAGGAGAACCTGGATAAACTGAAACAACAGTTGAAGGACGTATCAAAAGATGAAACAATTGTGCTTTACTGCGGATGTTGCCCTTTTGATAAGTGCCCAAACATCAGACCGGCGTTTGACCTTCTGAATCAGATGCAATTCAAGAATCATAAACTTTTGAATTTGCCCCATAACATAAAGATGGATTGGATTGATCATGGATATCCTGTTGCCGAATAAAGAGAAGTCTTACATCAAAATTAAAATCAGGTTAAGATGGAATCTAAAATTCGACTTGGACTAAAAGAAAACTGGAAGCAATTCACTTTGCTTGTGATAGTCAACGCATTTGTCGGAGGTATGATTGGTTTGGAGCGAACCATTATTCCACAGATTGCAGAAGTCGATTTTGGAATGGCTGCCAAAACAGCAATCCTTTCTTTCATTGTTGTATTTGGTATAACGAAAGCAATCACCAATTACTATACGGGAACATTAGCTAATCGTTTTGGTAGAAAGAATTTGTTGGTAACGGGTTGGTTGTTCGCATTGCCAGTTCCCATACTTCTTATATATGCACCTAACTGGAACTGGATCATCACTGCAAATATTCTTCTTGGCATCAGTCAGGGACTAACCTGGTCGAGCACAGTTGTGATGAAAATTGATTTGGTTGGAGAAAAAGACCGTGGCTTCGCAATGGGATTGAATGAATTTGCAGGATATGTAGCACTCGCAGCTATCGCACTCTTGACAGGATGGATCGCTAACAATTATGGATTGCGACCTTACCCGTTTTATGTCGGAATTGGAATGGCCGTAATTGGTTTACTGCTCAGTTGGATTTTTGTAAAGGATACGCGAAAGCACGTACAACTTGAATCAACATCAAACAATATTCCAAAACTGAAAAAGATATTTTGGGAAACGACATGGCAACACAAGAATCTAGGATCAATCACACAAGCCGGGCTGGTTAATAACCTGAATGATGGAATGGTATGGGGACTGTTTCCATTGTTACTTGCTTCAAAAGGATTTGATCTTCATCAGATTGGAATCATCGTAGCCACCTATCCGGCAGTATGGGGGTTGGGACAACTATATTCCGGAAAGCTTGCTGATAAATATTGTAAGAAGACTTTACTCTTCATAGGAATGTTAATTCAAGGAATTGCTTTGCTTGGAATGACCAGTGCAAATTCATTCTCGTGGTTTATCATTTTGTCTTCGCTTCTTGGAATAGGAACAGCGATTGTCTATCCGACATTTCTTGCTGCTATTTCAGATCATACACATCCTGATCAACGACCAAAAAGTATTGGCATCTTCCGTTTATGGCGAGACTTAGGTTATGCCATCGGAGCAATCCTTACTGGTCTGATCGCTGATCGTTTTGGACTGATAGCACCGATACTTGCTATTGGGATATTAACCATAGCATCCTCTTTAATAGTAAAATTCAGAATGAGTTGTGCTCCTAAAAAAGAATCAACTCCTAAACTTGAATTCAGACTTTCACATTAATTCCTCAATCAATTCTTTATGAAAATACTCTTTATCCTTAATGATGCCCCTTATGGTAGTGACAAGAATTACAACGCCCTGCGAACAGCCTTACAATTTCAGAAGCAATATCCGGATGCTAAAATCTGGATTTACCTCATGAGGGATTCTGTAACCGGAGCATTGTCAGGTCAGAAGGAAAAGGCAAGTCAATATAGTATAGGAGATATGCTGACCAATATCATTCTTCATGGAGGCGAAGTTAAATTGTGTACATCCTGTGCAGAAACACGAGGCGTTAATACAATCATTGAAGGTGCTGTTTTGGGAACACTGCCTGATTTGACCAAGTGGATTGCAGAATCAGACAAAGCTTTGAACTTCTAAATAATGAAAGGCGCACCAATTCTTGATAATAAGTATCCTGACAATCCTTCTGTATTTCAACCAGAGAACCTTTTACGTGAAGCCAGAAGGCAAAAGAACATCACAGAATTAAACATACCTGAGATTTGCATTCTTGATCCTGACGGAGACATTGAAGAGTATGTAATTCAGAAATACGATGCACAATTCAATAAGGCTTGGGCTTGCTATCATACCAGGATGTTTGAATTTACTCTCGATGATATTAAAGTAGGAATAATTGGGAGAGCGGTAGGTGCATCCTTTGCTGTGTTACTTGCCGAACAACTCTTTGCTTCGGGCTGCAAACTTCTACTAAGTATGACATCATCAGGTCAACTGGTGCAACAAATGGAACCTCCTTACTTTATACTAATCGAAAAAGCGGTTAGAGATGAAGGTACAAGTTATCATTACCTGCCAGCCAGTGAGTTTAGTTTTTTGAAGAAGGAATTAAAAGAAAAGCTAGAGGTTGCCTTCGATAAACTTGATTTGAAAATATTTACAGGGTCAACATGGACAACCGATGCTCCTTATCGCGAAACAGAAGAAGCTATAAAGTATTACAAAGATAAAGGTATTCATGCTGTAGAAATGGAAGCTTCGGCATTGTATGCTTTTGCGCAGGCCAGAAACAAAGACGTTATCTGCTTCGCGCACGTAACTAATCAGATGGCAAGTGTTGAAGGCGACTTTGAAAAAGGTGAGCATAACGGAAGTAAAGACGCATTTGAAGTATTGATGACAGCGGTAAATGCCATTAAAAATTAATCATCCCTTACAAAATATGAAAATAAGAATTATCGCACTTCTCGCAGTTGTGTTCGGTGGTGCAGTTATCAGTTTTTCCACAAATGAAGAAGCTCTTTATCATCCAGAGTTTACTAGCGCGCAAACTCCTCATTCGGCATGAACGCTGCATATGCCTATCCTCCGGCAGTCGGTATTCTGAGTAGCTCTAAAAACTGTTTGAGTTGTCACGTGAATAAAGGCCCGTGGAATGAAGACAACAAACTTATTGTAGACATACTCGATGCAGAAACTAAAAAATCTCTAAAGCAATCTGATGGGACGTTTGTGATTGAGACGCAACGATGGGAGCAAAAGAAACTACTCACAGTAATTGGCTGGATAAAAGACAAATCAATTGCGGCTCCTTATCGAAATGCCTGGCTTTACATTGACCCCACCACCATAGGTACTCCATCACTTTCCAAATTTGCTCCCAATTGGGATGTAAACCTTCCTTTGTCTTGTCGGGTGGTGGGTGACAAACTTCCAGGATATGAATATGCTGATATTACCAGCTTGCCCATGATCATCCAGCCTATGAGCAATGCAAAGGATACTGAATTGCAATTACAAATTATGCTCACAAAAGGTGAGAGCGTAAAAGGTAATGCCCATGAAGGAATGCTGGGAAACTATTTTGAACGAAAAGTATTTCTGAAGATCAAGTGATTCTGAATGGTCTCTAAGATCGGGTGGTTTAGTGACTATTTATGAATTTATAGCTTCATTCGTTGAATTCTAACAGCATTTAAAATTGCCAATAAAGCTACCCCAACATCAGCAATAACTGCTTCCCATAAAGTAGCTATACCACCAGCACCAAGAATCAAGACCGCTACTTTAACAACCATAGCAAGGGTAATATTTTGCCAGACGATGCTTCGCGTAATCTTACCCACTTTAATGGCCGCTACAATCTTTGAAGGTTGATCATTTTGAATTACTATATCTGCTGTTTCTATTGTGGCGTCACTCCCAAGTCCGCCCATGGCAATGCCAGCATCGGCCAGCGCCACAACGGGTGCATCATTTACACCATCTCCCACGAAAGCAATTATTCTACCTTCTGACTTTAGTGATTGTACCTTCTCTACTTTTCCTTCTGGCAATAAATCACCAAAAGCATTATCAATCTCCAACACCTTTGATACCTTATCCACTACACTTTGCTTATCGCCTGAAAGCATAACGGTTTTGATATTGAGTTTATGGAGATTCTCTATAGCGTGTTTAGCATCCTCTTTTATTTCATCTGCTATGGTAATATATCCAGCATATTTTTCATTGATCGCCACAACCACTACTGTATCGACCAGTGCTTCAATTTCTGAAGGATAAGTGACATTAAACTTCTTGAGCAGTTTGGCATTTCCAGCAAGCACTGTTTTACCTTCAACTACTCCTTTTAATCCGTGTCCTGCAATTTCTTCAATGTCATCTGCCTTACCATTTATTGTATCACCAGCGTGTTCAACTACAGCTTTGGCAACAGGATGAGTGGAGTTCTTTTCTATAACTGACGTAATTCGTATTAACTCTCTTTCATCTATATCATTGGTAACAACTTGTTGCACTTTAAATACTCCCTTGGTAAGCGTTCCCGTTTTATCCATAACAACGGTATTCACTTTTGTCACTACATCAAGGTAATTTGATCCTTTGAACAAAATTCCATTTCGCGAAGCTAATCCTATGCCTCCAAAATATCCCAAGGGAATTGATACAACTAAAGCGCATGGACAACTGATCACCAAAAAAACCAATGCTCTATAAAACCAATCATTAAAAACATAATCTGCTACAAAGATGTAGGGCAAAAAGCAAACGCCTATCGCTAATGCAAAGACAATTGGAGTATATACTTTGGCAAACCTGCTTATGAATAACTGTGTTTGAGACTTACGAGCCGTGGCATCCTGAACCATTTCCAGAATTTTACTAAGCTTACTGTCTTTGAATAAAGACATTACTTGTATTTCTGTTACCGTGTTGAGATTGATCATCCCTGCAAATACTTTCTCACCCTTTGCTTTGGTGTCTGGTCTACTTTCACCAGTGAGTGCCGCAGTGTTAAATGAAGCAGAAGCTGAAATCAATTCTCCATCAAGTGCTACTTTCTCTCCAGGCTTCAACTGAATGATTTCATCGATTACGATTTCCTTTGGATTAACTACTTGTGTGTTTCCATTTCTCATTACCGTTACTTCATCAGGGCGAATATCAAGCAGGGCTTTTATACTTCGCTTAGCTTTGTTAACGGCTGAGTCCTGAAACCATTCACCAATGGAGTAAAAAATCATTACCGCGACTCCTTCACTGTATGAGCCAATAGCAAATGCACCAATCGTGGCTACGCTCATCAGAAAGAATTCGTTGAAAAAATCAAAATGCTTTGCTTTGATATACGCTATGTATAAAACATTATACCCGCCTAAAAGAAAAGCAATTAGATAAATGATCAAATCAATTGGGAATACTGGTTTATACTTAAATCCAAATTCTAAAACCAACATGGTCACCAAAACAGAAAGAGACAATAATAATTGCCAATGACTCCGCCAGCCAGAGAATTCTTCATCACCATGATTGTGATCATCATGATCATGTTCTTTAGCTTGAGTAGCTTTATTCTCTACAGCACAACAATCATCATGTTGTGATTTTCTTTCCTTATGTTTTTGTTCTTCCATGATTCTATTGGATAAAAAATGAAATTAACCCTGTAATTATAAGTGTGCCTCCTGTAATCATACCGGCATTATGATCTAAAACGTGCCAATTAAAATTTATAAGTCCTCTATACATTACACCTACCCAAATGAGCATACCTCCAATGGTAATAAAAGCATAGATTAACCCAATTACCAGAACAGCTTCAATTCCATGAATGCCAGCCATTAAGAAATAGGCTTCAATCTCCAGGCATGGTGATAGGAACATCGTGGCAACTAATGTTACTACAATTTGTCTGTCTGTTATTTTACCAGTTGGCTCATCGAGATGAAAATGTTTGTGCTTATGATGGCGGTAGATAAAAAATAAGCCAAGCATAATAAGTATAGATGGAGCAATGATATGTGTGAAATGATTAACCCAAGAGGCAAGCTGCCAGCCAAGCAGACCAATCATAGCACCAATTAATAGTGTGCTCAGAATATGGCCTCCGGCTGCCAGTAAAGTAATGTTCATCACTTTGGATGGCGTCCAGTTTTCTCTTCTGCCAATGGCTACTAAAGGCAACCAATGACTTGGTATAAGCGCATGTAAAATGCTCAGGGTTAACGTTCCAATAATCAATTGCTCCATTTCTGGTTTTTATTTTCTACTCTTCTTCCTCTGCGTTCTTCATTTTAGATAAAAGAGCATAAGCACCTTTAGTCACTACATGTGATTTAATAAGATCAAAATCCTGAAGAGGAATTACTTCAGTATATCCGATTTCGCTTGTGCCGGCTTGTATTTCAATCATGGCAAAGTGATGACCTCCCTGGTGCTTTGGCTCTTCGGTAGTTACAAAAATGTATTTCTTTCCCTGATAGTCAATGACTGCTTCATCAGGTAATGCTGCTACTTGCGCACCACCGGTTTCAACCATCGCCTTCAGATACATTCCTGGAAGTAGTTGACTGTCGACTGTATCAATATGGCAATGAATGCGAATGGTACGATCCTCAGTAATCTTTCGACCAATCAGATATACTCTTGAAATTCTCTCCCTATTTTCATTTGCTAGTGTAAAGCGAACTTTTTGTCCAAGTTTTATTTTTGGAATATCTTTTTCAAAGATGGTAAGTTCGGCATGAAGGTGCTCAGTATTTACGATTTCGAAAAGTACATCGCTGGGATTAACAAACTTTCCGATATTAACATTAACCTCCGTTACATATCCGTTAATCGGTGAATACACATTTATCGTATTTGTAATTTCACCTTGCTCCAATGAAGCTAAATTGACATTAAGCATTTTTAGTTTTGCCGAAAGTCCATTCATTTTTGCTTTCCATGTTGCAAAGTTTGATTGAGATTGTTGAAGTGTTTTTTGAGAATTTACATTTTCCTTTCCTAATTCTTGCTGACGATCATAATCCGTTTTAGCAAAATTATATTGATTCTGTGCCTCAAGGTATTCCTGTTGCATCTGAACAAAATCCATGCTCTCAATAGTAGCAATGATTTGTCCTTTCTTAACTCTATACCCTTGTAACAATTCAGTGGTTTTTAAAAATCCACCTAACGGTATAGAGATACTTACAAGTTGTTGAGGCGGAACATCCAACATGCCGCTTACTATGACAGTAGCACTGATTTGTCGATTTTCCACCCTTCCTAACTCAATACCTGCTGTCTTGTATTGGGCTTGCGTAAATTCTACGACATTCGTTTCTTCTTCGTTGGGCTCTGCGGATTCTTCTGCTTTGCTACCACAAGAAATGCAAAGACTGGTTGTGACTAAAACCAAGAGTAGATATACTGATTTATATATGTTGTTCATAACAATTTTCATTTGTTACCTGATAAAAATTCGATGTAAATAATGCTTTGATTGAAATCGTTAAGTGTTTGCAGATAGCCTTCCTTAATGCCAATTGCGTTGCGTACACCCAATAGGTATTCTGAATAGCCAATCTCGCCAGCGTTAATGGAAGTTTGAGATTGTTTTAAAATAAGTTCCGCGTTTGGTAATGCTGAGGCGTGGTAATAATTCAAGCTGCTCTTATTTTTCTCAAACTGCAAAATTGCTTGTTGAAATTGCCCCTGAACAGTACGGTTGTGATACTGATAGTTATTTTGGGCAGTTTGCTTACCAAATTCTGCTGCCTTTAATCTCGCATGGTGCGGCACAAACCATAATGGTATACCGAGACCAATTTGCAAACCAGTAAATCGATCGCTGCCTGTCGCTAATCTTCCGGTCTCCGGATGCGGAGAATCAATCAGCGTTTGCGTAAAGAATCCTACTTTAAAATCGGGAGCAAATTTCGCTGCTTCAACTTTCTTAAAACGTTGAGCTACCTCAACTTGATGGCGCATATATGCTAAGGAAGGATTAGAAGAAACAGAAGAAGTGTCTGGCAATTCTTTCAATTCAATTTCGACAAGCGTTGTCTCAGAAATTTCGGGAAGCTTTTCGCTATTGAGAAGCGTCTTTAATTGTGTTTGAAGAATCACGATGTCTGACTTACTCTTTTGAAGTTGATTCATCACTTCATTCCTCTGCGTTTCGGCAGTAGTTTTCTCCAGCAGATTAGTTTCACCAGTTTTATAGCGAAGTGAAGCAGATTTAAGAAAGCCTTCGTAAATGCTGTCTTGCTGAAGTAAAAGACTATACCTGGCTTGAACAAAAGCCAGTTGATAATAAACCTGTTTTACCTGATACACCAATTCATTCTCCGTAACCGATTTCTTCATTTCTGACGAAGCAACTAACGAGCGATTGAATGAGGCTTGACTACCAAGAGCAGTAAATGGAATGGTTTGTGAAACCGTTATGTTATTATCTTTTTTTGTATAGCTGTTGTACTGACCATACAAAAGAGAAACGTCTGTCTTCGGCAAATCAAAAGAAGTTTTCTTCAATTGCTTTTGTTGTTCAACTTCAGAGGCAGCCGCTTTTATGCTTCCATTGTTTTTCAATGAAAGATCAATGGCTTGTTGAACCGTGAGTTTATCGGATTGCGCAAACCCAGACAGAACTGAAAAGGCAAATAAAAGGATGATCACTATTCTCATATGGAAGAATCTTTAGTTTTAGAAGAACCGATCTTTTCGAAGTAGATATAAATACAAGGAAGCACGATCAGCGTTAATAGTGTAGAACTGAGCAATCCACCAATCACTACAGTTGCCAATGGTTTTTGAACTTCAGCTCCGGCACTTGTAGCCAAAGCCATCGGTAAAAATCCGAGAGATGCAACAGCGGCAGTCATTAACACGGGACGAAGGCGTACAGAAGTTGCTTTGAGTATGATGTCATGTAAATCAATCATACCGTCTTTCTTTAGTCTATTGAATTCTGCAATGAGTACAATACCGTTTAATACAGCCACACCGAATAAGGCAATGAATCCGATACCTGCTGAAATACTAAAAGGCATCCCTCGAAGAAGCAATGCAAAAACACCACCAATGGCCGACATAGGAATGGCAGTAAAGATGAGTAGCGACTGTTTAATAGAATGAAAAGTGAGGTACAACAAAAGAAAAATGAGCAGCAATGCTACTGGCACAGCGATGGACAAGCGAGCTTTTGCTTTTTCCAGATTTTCAAACTGTCCACCATAAGTAGGATAATATCCCGGAGGGAAATCAACTTTCTGTTCAATCTTCTGTTGAACTTCTTTTACCACACTGGCTATATCTCTTCCGGCAACATTAAATCCAACAATGATTCTTCGCTTTGCGTCTTCACGCTGAATTTGATTCGGTCCTATTCTAAATTCCACATCGGCTAATTGCTTTAATGGAATCTGCTCTCCTTTAGGTGATGTAATGAACAGATTACGAACATCCTCAATACTTTGACGGTTTTGAGTTGCTAACCTTAACGTTAGATCGTATCGTCTTTCTCCTTCGAAGACCAGACCCGCAGCCTGTCCGGCAAATGCGGTGTTAATTACCTGGTTAATGGTTTCAACAGCCAACCCATATTTAGCAACCTCATCGCGATTTATATTGATTACGATTTGCGGAAGTCCGGTAACTTCTTCAATATATAAATCGCGAGCACCATCCACTTTACCTACAACCTGTCCGATTTGTTCTGAAAGATCAGTGAGTACATCCAAATCTTCACCAAAAATCTTAATCGCAATATCCTGGCGTACTCCGGTCATTAATTCATTAAACCTCATTTGAATGGGCTGTTGAAAACCGAACGTAACACCTGGAACATCTTCAAGCGCTTCACTCATTTTTTCAATCAGCTCTTCACGCCCTTCTGCTTTTTTCCATTCACTCTTATCTTTTAAAATAATCATCAGATCGCAGGCTTCAATCGGCATCGGGTCAGTAGGTATTTCAGATGAACCTATTTTTGCAACTACCTCACGAACTTCATCCGGAAATTCGCGAAGAATTACTTCTGCACCTTTCGATGCTGATTCAATGGTATAGGATAAACTACTGCCAGTAAGTACGCGGGTTTCAACTGCAAAATCACCCTCTTCAAGTGTGGGCAAAAACTCGCCACCCATGTTGATAAAAGTGATGATACTGGCAATAAATAAAATTACCGATGAAGCTACTATGATCAACTTATGTTTCAGTGCCCCGTTGATAACAGGCGTGTACATGCGATGGAAAAAGTCCATCATCTTATCAGAGAGATTTCTTTTATGTGATGGATTCTTGCTTAGACAAAGCGCAGACATCATCGGTACATAGGTGAGCGATAAAATGAAAGCCCCCAGTATTGCAAAAGCAACAGTCTGTGCCATTGGCTTGAACATTTTTCCTTCTACACCCACCAAAGCAAGAATGGGCAAATACACAATCAAAATAATAATTTCACCAAAGGCGGCTGACGTTCTGATTTTAGATGCCGATTCATAAACTTCTAAATCCATTTCTTGCTGATTGAGACGAATGGGTTTACGAAGTCCGAGATGATGCATTGTTGCCTCCACAATAATTACTGCTCCGTCTACAATCAATCCAAAATCAATTGCGCCCAAACTCATCAGGTTTCCTGAAACGCCAAATACCTGCATAAGCGATACAGCGAAGAGCATTGCGAGAGGGATAACAGAAGCAACTATCAACCCTGCCCGAAGATTACCGAGGAATAGAACCAATACTGCAATTACAATCAGAGCACCTTCTATCAAATTCTTTTCCACTGTTCCAATTGCTCGAGTAACCAACTTGCTTCGATCCAGGAACGCATCAATCTCAAGACCTTCGGGAAGTGTTTTCTCAATCTGTGTTATGCGATCCTTCACTCGATTAACTACGGCACTTGAATTCTCGCCCTTAAGCATGAGTACAATTGCACCTACCACTTCACCTTCATCATTATAGGTCATTGCACCAAACCTGTTCGCATGACCAAAACCAACTTCGGCAATATCACGAATGAGAACAGGTATGCCTGTGCTTGTATTCTTCACTACGATCTTATCAATATCTTCAATGGAACCTATCAAGCCCTGGCTGCGGATAAACCATGCGTTCGGCTTTTTGTCAATGTATGCACCACCCGTATTTTGATTATTCTTTTCAAGAGCGGAAAATACTTCTGCGATACTCAGATTTTGACTTCTAAGCTTGTCTGGATTTAATGCGATTTCATATTGTTTTAAATAACCTCCGAAGCTGGCAACATCGGCTACACCAGCCGTGCCTATTAATTGCCTTCTTACAATCCAATCCTGGATGCTACGCAATTCCATTGCGTCAAATTTTCCTTCATATCCTTTCTTTGGCCGAAGTGTGTACTGATAGATTTCGCCTAACCCGGTTGTTACAGGTGCCAACTCAGGAGAACCAACTCCGGGAGGGATTTGCTTTGCTGCCATAGAAAGTCTTTCACTTACCTGTTGACGTGCCCAATACACATCGATGTTGTCGTGAAAAACTATAGTGACAACAGAAAGGCCAAAACGTGAAAAGCTTCTGATCTCTTCAATGTTCGGTATAGTAGCCATTGTTTGTTCAACTGGAAACGTAACCAGACGTTCAATATCCAATGCCGATTGTGATGGCGCTATGGTGATGATCTGAACCTGGTTATTTGTAATGTCGGGTACGGCATCAATAGGAAGCTGCGTCAATGAGTAGCTTCCCCAGATGATCAAGCCTATCGTAAATAAACCTACGATCAACCTATTGTGTATAGAGTAATGAATGATTTTATCTAACATAAGTTCTAATGATGATTGATATTAATGAATTGGAGCAGCCATGTTAAAATGAACAACAATAGAAGAACCAACCAGAAGAGTGTCCATAATGAATTACGAACGATCTTTGAGGCTAAACTTTTATTTTGGTTTAGTTGCTTCTTATTCTGTTTACGATTTTTCATGGTAAGCCCGCAAAATAATTTCACATAAGACAACTCGTTGCCTTATAAAAATTCGTCTGATAGACAGAAAAAAATGGAGCTTAAACCTTGGGGGGTTGCCAGATGGAATCACCGTTATTGACTATCGGTTGTTCCATGTAAGGAGTGACCAATTGGGTATTATGAACCAGATTGGCCGTGGTTAGGTATGAAACATTTATGATCTGAACATGAGCGGAACAGCAAGAGCAGTTGCAGAATGGCGTACAAAAGTCAGCCTCGGTACTACTATGATCATGAGTCTGTGTGCTTACAGATATACCAACCTTGCGCTCGTCTGAGCATGTTTTGCTGTCGTTACATGGGAAAATTGTAAGAGACAGCGTGTAAAGTGCTAATATGGTGCATGTTACTTTCACTATGCAAATTAAAGCAAAAAGTAGTGCAAATGAGTTGCAAAAATGAGTAAGTGGGAAAAGAAATTGCCCTTATCGGCAGAATTGAAGATTTTATTGTCCTGACTTATAGTAATCGATTACATTGATTCCACAATTCACGGGGGCATCTAGTTATTCAGCATGTTGAGCCTGGCGTTGTTTACCATTATTATAATCGGGGGTCTACCGACACTGACCATTTCAACACCGCATCATTAACTGCTATTCTGGTTGTACCAGGTATTGTTACTGAATTTGGTATCGACAAGAAAACAGTAATTGACATCCGCTTGTAACAGAGGTGGTTTTTCCTCCCTTTCATATTCCGGTTATCCCATCTTCATTGGAGATTCTGCAAGCTAATTTTTCCGCAAGCGATTATTGTAGTTGAAGTGGAATTGATTGAGAGTCTACTCAACCATAACCTGATCAATGAAACTACTGAGATACGCGGACTCGGAAATAAAGACAGAATTGAATTCTATAAACTAGGTTATCAGGTAAACTACCAGTAATAATCCTACCAGGATAATAGAAACGGTCAATAGTATCGAGAGGGTTAACTAGCTTCTGAGGTAGCCACAGTTTTTCTGCGGTTGGTGTCCAATAATGATGGTCTTCAAAGAAAGTAATATTCTGCTGTAACCAGTTTTTCTCATCAATTTTGGCATCCGTACCTTTCAGCTCCGTGCACAGGCAATTGTTCCACATTTTGTATTCTACAGAGCCGAGATGATGAAGATCTGCATCGCACAGTATGGCCTCCAGTCTGTTGGTTGGCGCTTGAGGCATTCTCGTACTCAAAATAGTCCGACCAACTTTTTCTATAAGTATCTAATCGGCTTTTAGCCGTGATAGAAACTCTGCGGCAATAGCGCAACTGGTTTCCTCATGATTACGAGAACCGCATATATATCCGGTATCGTGAAACCAAGCTGCGAAGAGCAATACTTCAACCTCAATGCTGCCCATTTTTTCCTCACTGGCAAGTTCCATTGCCTTCTCCACGACCTGCGTAGTATGAAAGAGATTGTGAAAAGTATAATTGGACCCCAGGTTGGTCAACAAAAGGTTCCTCACATAATCTTCCACGGCTGACAGGGATTTCATTCGAAAAATGGTTTTGGGTACATGACTACTTATGTACCCAATTGAACGAAATGATTCTGGAGGGATTCTGAATGAAGAAACAATTGAAGCTAAAACGAAAATCAGTCCAACTATTTGTTCAGTTTCAAACGCTTATGTGAAACAATGATAAGGACTACCATCAATCCAAGCGAAATCAACGAAGCTGTTAATGTTCCCAGAGCCAAGCCCCCGCTTTCTACAGGCTTGGTTAAAAAGTCTCCGAAGGTGGCACCAAACGGACGAGTAAAAATGAAGGCAGCCCAAAATAGAAAAATGTAATTGATTTTAGTAAAGTAATGCAACGCCACTACCACCAAAATGACTCCTGCTGTTACCAACGCACCGTGAAGATAACTTAAGCCCACTACATCGCTCAAATAATCACCAAACGCAGTACCCAGACTGTTAGAAAATAGAATCACTATCCAGTAGAAAATTTCTTTATCGCGATTGAATATGGGATAGACATTGAGGTTGCCAAATTTTCTAAACCAAAGAAACAGCGACAATGCCAATCCTGCCAGCAAGATCACACTCCCCACCGTGTAGCCTAAATGCAGGCTCCGGTCAATAAAATCGGATATTTCAGTCCCGAGTGTGGTAGTGGCGATAATTACCAGCCAGTAGAAAACAGGGATGTATCGAGAGGTAGATAATTGAATAGCCAATACCACCAAAAAGAAGAAGAGCGTAACAAGCAGAGCCGTTAGGTAGCCCAGATTCAATGTCATAGAGATATAATCACCCAACGTTTCTCCCAGGGTCGTGGCAATGACTTTCATAAGCCAAAAGATCAAAGTGATTTTGGCTACCTTATTGAGCATCTCCATATGATTTCAATTAGATTGAAGGTTTGAGAATCAGGACGAAAGATACGCAACTGACAGCCCCTGATTATTTTACCACCGTCAGACCAATAAAACGACCTAAATCTGGAGGTATTCTGAAGATAAAGGGACTATCTAAGAAGAAAGAGCGTGCTTATAGTAGTTCATATAAGTACGCTCCATCAACAAATTAAAATGTGATTTGGCCAATGCCACCCAAGCTAAACCGACATTTTCCTCCCCTTGGACTTCTTCTCCTCCGGCTCATCCTTCATTTCCTTTTTCCCTGATTTCTCCTTTAGCTCGGTTGTTTCACCTTTGTGTTCCTTAACTCCCTGAAACTGCTTCTTCATTGAGGCATCATAAACAATCACGTTTCGGTCTTTCGGGTTTGCTTCCAGGAACATCTTCTCTTCTTTGCCATCGCGTTGAAACGTAACGGGTTGAATATTTCCTTTCTCCAGGTTTTTCATGATCACTGCTTTTTGGTCGACATCAGCCGGTTCCTTGATCGGATGTTTCGCCAGACTCTTTTCGAGATCAAACCCATAGGCCGTATGATAACGGTTGAGTTTATGATTGCCGTTATCTTCTTTCTCCTTGAAGTTGATCTGGAGCCATGCCTGGTAGGGATTGTCCTCGCGATCTACCAGTTTTTTATTTACGGCACGACCGTCCAGCATATTGTAGGCTTCTTTGGCCGTTACTCCGTTTCCTTTGTTGATATAGAAGGTTTGTGATTTCTCTTTCTCCGGCTCATCGTTCTTAAGGGTAGCCTGATACTTGTTTACAAAGTACATATCGCCCTGCTTGGACTTGGAGAAGTCAACCTGGTAATCGACCACATCTTTTTTATCTCCCTTCGAAAACTCCCCTTGAAACGGAATCTGAAATTGTTCCTTCCCGGCTTTCATGTTCTTTTCCAGTTCGGCATTCAGCTTATCGCCAAAGCCCAGGTAGAAAAGGCGCTCTTTTAAGAACTCAGCATTTTGTTCGTTCATAATTGAAAATGTTTTATGGTTTTAAAATATTGCCCTCGTATATGCAGGAATAACCTTACCCTTCCGGTACTGTTTGTGCCCGAATGATGGCTCTGTTTTTAATCATCAGCTTCAGATGTCGACCACCTTTCTTTTCGAGAAGTTCAATGGCGAGCACCTTTGCATCGGGAATGGTAAATTTCTCAAGGGCAACAATTACGTCTTGTGCGCTCGTCCCTTTTACTTCGTCTGAACTGCCATACACGAAAAGGGGAATAGTAGAAATTTCCTGTGAGGCGGTGCGTTTTACATTTTGTTTGTCCTTCACGAAAAACCGAAGCATGTCGGAGTGAAAAGGAATGTTTGACCGGTTTGCAATACGCATGTGGTAAAACATAACGTTACCCTGAATGTAGATCCCTTGTAAGGACAATTTCATGCCGTAGTGTGATGTCTTCTTTACAGTACCACGTTTGGAAAAATCCAAGATACTTTCCGCGTAGCGTTCCATTTCCGATGAAGTCAGTTCGCTTTGAAAAAGAAGTGGAACATCCGTCCTTTCTGAAATGCCCGTCTCATTGACCTGGATAGTAAATGACTTTGGGTGCTCCGCATAGTTCACCATGAAATGATGCAGCTTCCCATCGCCCGTAATGACGGTCAGGTTCGTTTCTTTGAAGTTTATACGTCCCGCTTTTAACTGAAGTACATTGTTAACACCTTTAGCTTTTTGCGCCAGCACATCACGGCTACCACGATCAACGGACGTGATAGTGGAATTGAAAATGATGCTCGATGTTTTATTGAAGGCAACTTCAACTGTTTTGAAGTCCGTGGAAGATTGACTGTTTCCCTCCAGCATAACGAAGGCAAAGAGCAGAGACAGCATAATTCGGATATTGATTTTGTTTAATATGTTTGACATAATTGAAAATTTTGGTTGATGAAAAAAAGTTGTGGTAATTGTTTACCACAACTAAAAATTGCTTTGGTGATTTACCAGAACAGATCCCCCAATCCTCCCAGCATCAAAAGTTTGATGTAGAGGTTATTGAAGAATGACAGGATCGATAAGGTTACTACGCCTTTCATAATTTTATATGTTTAAAAGTTTGACAATAAGTTTTCGAGCGCCAACCTATAGACAGTTCGCGCGGCATTCTGCTTCTACAGTAACAGCAGCAACAACACCGGCCACGCATGGGTAGCAAACGCGGCTATGGCACCAAGAAATAATAGCATGGTATTTATATTTAAATGGTTTAAATATTATTTTCATAATCTCTTTTGCGAGAGACAACTACACCTGTACTCAAACAAGTGTCCCTACCCGAGTTCCGGACCTCGTTCTGTCTTTAGCGTTCTATGTTCGAAGTTGTGACAGCAACAGACTTCGATTCTTCATTGCGGGATTGGCTGTTCGCATCTTTCAGCATCAACAGCAGTAGTCCCCATAAAATGATTCTGGCGATTAAGCCCATAACCTGATTTGTTTAAATTGTTTTGAATTGATTATTGAACTGACTGATTTTTGTCTTTGAGCAATACCTGGTAACCTGCTTTCACCGTCACCTTGATCAGCTTCGCTTTCTTAGCGAATAATCCTTTAGCAGCTTCGATACCGGCAGTGGCGGCCTGGACACCAATCGAATTATCCATCGAGTACAGCTGCACATCTTGTATCGATTGACTGGAAGCCTGCTTGGCAGCATCGCGCGTGATTGCACCGGGAATGTAGATACCTTCCATACCATCGAGATCAAACACAGCAAGTGAAACAGGCAGTAAAGAATTTTCATCTCGTATCGAGTTGATGGAAATGGTTAACCGCTCACCACTGATCGCGCAGGTACCAAACATGAACTGATCCTTTTCCAGCAGTTGTCCATTGATATATACATCATTAAGTAGTCTCAACTTAACGGTCGATCCGGCCACCACGGTTTGTGTATCATGAATGACGGCTTGTATCGCATTTGCGTTTTCGTCATTTTGTTTCGTCTCATCATCTAATCCGAAAAATCCATTGGACATTGATTCGGTAGCATAAATCGTGTAGTCAGATATACTATCCTGACTAATTTGAACCGAACGCGATGAAGTACCTTCCACTAACGAAATGTTATCTCCTGCTTCCGCTGCCTCTACTGGAAATACCTGCTGCTTGTGCTGTGTGCTTTGTTCCCTGATCTTTTCACGAATACGTTCGGGGTGCTGCACATCAAGTATCTTGTCTAGCATACTTTCGATCTGTTGCATCTCCGGATCATTGGTATCCGAGCTTGCCATGATCTGCATCATCTTTTCAAGACGGTCTACGTCTTCTGTCATGGGACCAGTAGTGCCGGAATTTATCGTTTCAGTATAGGCAGATTTCTGATCAGACTTAACCGGTTGATCGGGCTGGCTGAGTTGCCTTGTCAGCTGCTCAAGCTTCTGGTTGATCATCGCTTCGTTCTGGTCAATCTGTGCGTACTTGTCTTTGCTTCCGAGCGAAGTATTGAGTTTGCTTTCTTCTTTTGGAATAGTATCGAGTGAACCCTTTCCCGTTAATGTAGCCACAACATAATACGGGTCGTTCCTTCTGGCTTCCTCGTATTTGAGTGAGTCACGCTTAGCCTGTTCATACAAAGCGAATTTATCCCAGAGTTCATCCTCCTTGTCGAAGTGTGCACCGGGTAGTTCGGTGTTCAGGCCGGACTTAACTTCCTGGGCTTGGACAGGCGTTCCCTGTCCACCTCCTAGTGCCCAGAATATCATGGTGATAAATGGCGTAACCAGCAAAGGCAAGACCATGTAGAACCTGCGTTGCCGTAAGAATTTTTGTGAATGGGTTTTCATATAAATAGTATTTAGTCGTGAGTATTTTGCATTGAGTAAGTGATAATTAAATAAGCCTATTCTTTGTAGATGCTGATCAGAAAGTTGATGCTGTCAAGTAAGCCTTCACGGCCACGAAGCAGTTCATCATAGATCGGTCTGTCAGTTTTGTAAAGACTATCCAGCGTAGACTTGAATTTCATCAGCATGAGATAGTCCTCTTCTGAAAACATGGCCTCGCGCTCAGCAGGTGGTATGACCAGCGCCTTGGACGTCATGCCTTCGGGTAAATTGAATTCACTCGCAGGTGAACTATAAAATGGACGAATAGTTAACGTGAGACAAATTCCGCCCATGAGCAGACCGAAGAGTGCGAGAGCCAACTTCTTTTGTGATGAGGATAGTTTCTCACTTTGTGCTTTCAGGTAGTCTGCAAGCTTGCGCAGCAATGAATTGATCTTAGAGGCAACTTTCTCCCTGGTAGATATTTCTTCGGTTGTCTTCTTATCAGAACGTCTTTCAGATGTTTTCATATTTATCGGTTTATTGTTTTAATGTCTTTGTTCTCCAGCGTATTCCACCGCTCGATCAGGAACCCATGTGCGTTGTTATCTGACCGCGCCACGTTGCGCAAGTAGCCTTCAGTGATGAGGCTTCGCATGACAATGGAGGTAGCACGTATGATGCGTTGCTTCGAATAATAGCGGAAGTAATACGGGTAACTATCGAGGCTCAACTGGATGCTGTCCACTTCAATACCCTGGCTGATGTTGCCGGAGATGATATTGGAATAGTACCTGCTTTCTTTCAGGTTGTCGTATTGACGTTTTGCCGAAACATCCGCCAGGTACAATGCTTTGGTGATGTTGACCTGAATCATTTTATCATCCGGGTCGAGGGTGAAGAAATAGTGATGAAACATCTTCACGTGATCACGTGCTTCCACCGGTATGTTGTCCTTGCGTTCCGCGGAGTATGCTTCCAGCGCCTTGGCGTTAGAAAGAATGTAGATCCTTTCCTGCGTCTGGGTGATGAGTAGAAAACTCTTGTACACGGTATAGCAACAGATGAAACCACAGGCTACAATGAGCACCAATGAAAACAGGCGTATGTGCCGGAAAGCAGTGTCTATATTTTTGAGTTGTTGAAACATGCCGTTAGTTTATTTGTTGCCGGAAAGTTTATCGTGCATGTATCCACCGGATGAAGCTTCGTTCTTCTTCGGAGTCGTTGACGCAGTTTGTGATTCGGATGATGGTGAAGACCTGAACAATCCCGCTGCCATAGTCGCTCCCGTTGCAGTCATCGAAACTGCTGACCGAGCTGTTCCCATAAATACGTTGGAAGCTTTATGCAACAGGATAGTTCCACCTCCGGCATGCACGATGTAATTCGCCACAGAGGGAACTGTAAAGTACCCGATGATACCAATGATGAGAAAGATGATGTAGCCCGTATCGGAGGAACTAAAGAACGTATCGCCATACATGTTGATTTGTTCAATATCGATGCGAAGCATGTTCTCCTGAATTTTGGCGATGATGGCTCCGAAAATGTTAGCCACCGGTAACCACAGGAATACATTGATGTAGCGGGCAATCCAAACCGTGAATGTATTTTGCAGCCCATCGAAAACCGATAGTCCAAACACTAACGGCCCAAGTATTGCCAGTACGATCAGGTAAAACGTTCGCAGGGTATTGATACAAAGGGCGGCTGCTTCATAGAGTATATGCAGGATTTCCGACATCCACTGCTTGATGGCGTTCTTGATTCCATACGCTGTCTTGGCCATGAGGAACTTAATCCCATTAGTGAGCAAGTCAAGACCCGACTCTTCTTCACCATCGGGATAGGTATAGCGATACCATTTTCCATGTGTCGCTTCATCGCCATACAGTTGCCAGGTAATTGTCTTTTTGATGGCTTCTTCCTTTTGCCTGAGTAGATAGGAAATGGCGTTGTTGGAGTTGTTCATCATAGCAGCCGTACCGGTAACTGTAGGTTTGAGCACCCCATTCATCATGGCAATCACGTACGGGAAAAGCAGTATCGCCAGCCCCAACGCAAATGGCCGAAGTAGTGGATAGAAATCAATCGGCTCTGCGTTCGCGATGCTGCGCCACACACGCGAGGCGATATACCAAAGTGCAGCAAAACCTGCTATCCCTCTTCCAACTCCGATGAGCTGATTACACAGCGGAAGCATATCTGCATATAACTCATCGAGTACGCTTTGAAGACTGTGGATTTCTCCCGCAAATGTTTGTGCGTAAGAAATAGCTGGCAATAGTATTCCCGTGACCATGACGAGCACGGCCTTTAATATTTTCGTTTTCATCGTAAATGCGTTAGGGTGTTACTTCATAGAGTTTCTGCAAAGTTTCTACATCGTGCTTCTCCCGTGCGCGTTGCATGGCCAGCATCTGCGTGCTGCTGTTGAAGATTTTGAGAAAAACGAGTTTGTTTTCCATGTCCAGGTAAATCCGGTCAATGGCTTGAAGTCTCTCCTCATCGCTCATGCGGAGTTTGGTTGCCGTTACGATCATGAGAAGTTCATCGAGATTCCGTAGGCTTTGCTTGAAAAGATGTCCATACACATTTTCCAAATACTTGATCTCCCGTACCGTAAGGTTTGGATCATTCTTGAAGCGATTAAAAGCCCGCTTGTACTCTTTCACCAGATACTGCTGGTACTGGATGATGTAGGGTATGCGTTTGTAATTTCTCACTGAAGGATTAACCGCGAACAGTCCGTCAAGAAAAACCTGGTGCAGGTTGAAGTTTCCTTCCGCAATGTCTTTGATAGTATTGTAACCTTTCGTGAGAATCTTATACCCTTTGTACATGTTATCCAGTATCTCTTCAAGCTGCTGCAACTTCTCATAGTTTAGAATCAGTTGAACAGCTTCCTGGGATTGTGCCTGAACTGTTACCGGATAATGAAGAGCGAAGAAAAGAACGGCTACCAGCCCTGCCTTCTTCATCATTGGAAAATTTAAGAATGCTTTCATACCGACTTGGTTAATTGTTCTGATCGTCTGATCTGATGTTTCTCTTTTGCCCGCTCTAAGCAAAGCAACCTTGTACTGCTGATGAAGTCCTGCGTGAAGGCATACTTATCCTGCATGTCGTCATGTACTTTGTCCAGGCGCAGCAACCGTTCATCATCTTTCATCTCGGCTTCGCCCGAAGTGGTGATGACAATCAACTCATCAAGGGAAGCTTCACAGTCCGCTAGCATATTCTCGTATACATCTTCAATGTATTGCACCTCGTTAGCTGAAAGGTTTTCGTCTTCGCGCGAATCTTCCACGAGCTTGCGCAAGTCCTTTCGAATACTATTCTGATAAGCGATCACCTCGTTTACTTTCGGGGAGTTCTTTACCACGGGGCTCACATGCTTTAAAGAGTTGAGATAGTCTTTGTCCATGGTAAAGGTTCCATTCTTGAGGTCACCAATAGTAGTAAGGCCTTTGTCCACGATCTTGTAACCCTTCTTCAGATATTCGAGATATACTTTCAGGGCTGCAATCTGTTGAAGAAGATATTTACGCTGCGTCTTCTTTTGACGAAACCATTCATTCCAGTTGGGAGACTGTGCCTGTGCTGCTCCGTAGCAGAGCACAACCATTAATAGTATTACTATTCGTTTCATTGTTATCTGATTTTACGTTTCTTCTCACCACCCAACACCATTCTGTTGGCTTGTTCATAATACGGGATTTCAATGTTTGCCTTGAGCGGCAGTGTTATACTTTTTATTGTACCGGTGCTACTGCCATTGATGATATCCATTTTCTCTACACAAAAACCTTCCGAGTGACTATGCCTTACTTTAAAATCACATCGAACGTAAGGGCTTTGTTCATCACGCCAGTGGGAATATGTTGACAGAAAAAACGGTGGTACAGATGTTCGTCCCTGCAAAACCTCCAGAAGATGTTGGGTTAGTGATTCTTTTAACTTTCCGGGGTACGAGGTATTACATAAGAAATGTCCATCATATCCTCGCTCACTCATGAGTTGAAGGAAGTTTGTAATATGACTGCCTAGATATTGCATGGTCATAACCCGTAAAGTTTTTTCACCCGGTCAATTTCATACTGCGTCTTTGCCCGGTTTAAACTGATCTGATACGTGTTCATGTTGAACTCCAGCAGGTCGATAAAATTCTGCTCAATCCGGTCACCGGCCTGCGTGATGATCGCCAGTCGCTGCGCATCCGTCATCTGCGTCTTGAAGGAATTAATGACCAGTAGTATCTGATCCAGGTTTCGAACACTTTCGTTGAGAATTCCTTTGTACACTCGATACATATAGTCGATCTCACTTTCAGTAAAATGATTGTCCTTTCGCACCAGATTCCACGCGCGTTTATATTCATCCACTATCCGTATTTGTTTGTCCATAATCTGCCGGATGCGTTGATAGGCTGCGAGGGTGTTCTTTACTTTCCACAGTTCATCATAGTATTCCTGATACAACTTTCGGTGCTTCTCTGTCCACTCCGCTATTTCAGTGAGTTTGAGTTCAGAGAGTTTATTCTCCAGTACCTTCTGCGCATTCTGAAGCCAGATGGTTTTGTTCTGCAAGCGCTGGATCATCAGGTCAACCGCCTTAATTACTTTCTTAACAGCCTCCTTGATGATCTTGGCAATGGCAATTACTGCTCCATGTGCTTCTTGCTTAGGTGGTGTTACCGTCATGCACACTGTGATGAGGAGCATGATGATGAATGTCTTTCGAATACGTTCCATAGTGGTTATTTTTTATGTTGCGTTACTCTTTCGTAATTCGTTGGCAAGAGCCGCAATTCCTTTCCGGATATCACCGCCCCATTTCTTCGTATAGGCTTGCACTTTCATTTTTTCCGATTCTTCCGTGGTATAGGCGAGGTATTCCTCCAGCGAAACTTCCGTGGCATAGACTTTGGAAAGCACACCACCCAAACTGATGAATACCTCTTTGTACTTGCGTGACGGATCGTTGCTCTTGTTGATGGAGAGCACCAGTGCCTTTTCCTTTTCGGTGAGTCCGAGTAGCTCCTGGATCTGATCGAACTTGTTCTGATACTTGCTCTGATCCAGCAATATCTTGCAGTCAGAGTTGTTGATGATGGCTTGCTTGACAATGGGTGAACTGATAATGTCTTCCACCTCCTGCGTGACAACAATCGCCTCCCCATAAAATTTCCGAACCGTCTTGAACAGGTATTTGATATACTCGGCCATGCCTTCCTTGGCAATCGCTTTCCAGGCTTCTTCGATGAGGATCATTTTCCGAATGCCTTTGAGTTTGCGCATCTTGGAAATAAACACTTCCATGATGATGATGGTGACCACCGGAAACAGGATCGGGTGGTCCTTGATGTTGTCGAGTTCAAATACAATGAAGCGTTCCCGGAGTAAATCCAGGTTTTCGGAAGCATTCAATAAATAATCAAACTCACCACCCTTGTAATATGGGCGAAGCACATATAGGAAATTCTCAGCATCAAAGTCTTTCTCTTTTACCTTATCCGCTTTTAGAATCGCCAGGAACTCATCGCGCAGAAATTCATAGTAGGTATTAAAACACGGAAACAGTTTCGTGTCGTTGCTTAGCTTCTCATAATACATCTGAAGCGAAATGGACAAAGCCACATATTCGGAGCGGTTGAAGGTCTCATCGTCTTTCTTCCAAAGCGCCAGTAGCAAGGTCTTGATGCTTTCCTTCTTCTCCGTGTCCAGCGAGTCACCGGCACCAATGTAAAATGGATTGAATTTGATCGGGTTGGATTCATCATAAGTGAAATAGTATCCATTCACCAAATCACACAGTCCTTTGTAGGAATGGCCTACGTCCACCAGCACGATATGTGTGCCTTGTTCATAGTATGAGCGGACCATGTGATTGGTGAAGAAAGATTTTCCACTGCCGGAAGGACCAAGAATAAACTTGTTACGGTTCGTACATATTCCGCGCTTCACCGGTTCATCCGAAATATCAACATGAACAGGCTTGCCGGTGAGCCGATCCCCCAGGCGAATGCCAACCGGACTTATTGAAGAGCGATACGAGGTTTCCAGATTAAGAAAACAAGTGGCTTGCTCCACGAACGTATCGAAGGTGTCGTTGATGGGAAAGTCAGCTTCATTACCCGGAATGCCTGCCCAGAAAATCTGGGGCGCTCCATCGGATTCCTGTTTAGCAACTGCATCCATTTGTGCGAGTGCTGAGGATACCTGTGTCTTGAGTTCTTTCAGATCGGATTTGTTGTCTGTCCAAAGCATCACGTTGAAGTGTGCTTTCACCGGCTGCCGTTGCTGACCAATGGCTTCGTTAAGAAAGTCGTTGGTAGCATCGCGACTGATAGCGTTTTCACGCGAGTATGTCGAAAGTGATTGTAAGCGAAGGCGTTTACTCTCCAGGTGCTTGATGGTCTTGTTCACATCCTCCATGAAGATGTATTGATTGTAAATGTGATTACACGAAAGCAATTGCCCAATCGGAGAAGCAAAGCCAACACTGAACTTGGTTTTATCCGTTGAATACTTATCGTAGTTGATACGCGAACCACATAAAGCAGGTAAGTCTTCTACATCCGAGAGGGCGTATAGCTGGCAATACTGATCACCGATCTTGATGCCATCTTTGAAATGAATGTCCTTGATCATGGGTGCATCAGTTTCCGACAACAGAAAACAGTAACGCTCAAGCAGCCCGGCATACTGATCCGAACCGACCAGATCATCATTGCTGATACGTTTGAGTTTTACAAAACCACTGTCACTCAGAATGCGTTCGAACTGCCCCGCGCTATCGAGAAACTCCTGCATCTTCTGCGGATTGATCATTTCATTGGGTACTACGCTGCTGCGGATCAAATTGGAGAACATGGACGTAGAAAGTTTCCGGTCAACGGGCTTCTGCGTGAGCATGATATAGCACCGATGATCCAGGTAGGGACGCTCGTTAAAGAAACGTTCACTAGACCGTGTCAGAAATGATAGGTCACTGTTTTCGAAGTCAGCCTTGTGCTTTTGAGGAAAGAACCAATCCTGTTTATGGAACACAGAATTCTTAGGGAGTACCTTAATCGCTTTTATCAATATCTGATGAAAGGCTTCGTAGTCTTGATCGGACAACGTGAATATCTCCGGTAGTATGGCTTCGAAGGCAAGACTTACATCACCCTGTTTAGAAAGGATGCAGTCATGCTCCACTTTATATACAGGAAATGTTTTGAGTATGGGAATGGGTTGTGACATAGCGTAGTGATTAAGACTTATGTTTGATAGAACTGCCACCAAGAGCAGGAAACATTTTGCGTGATCTGCATACGACATACTCCGGTATGTTTCGCCTGGCGAGTTTTTTAACCAGCCCATGTTGACCGTATGTATCACTGAGACGATAGATGCCCATGAAGAGCAAGGTGCCGAGCAGCAGAATAACCGCGAGGCACACGAACATATTTACCCCACTGATGTAGAGCACAGCAAACACAATGAGCAATAGCAGAACACCGATGCCGAGGTAGCCGATGTACTGAGCTTTCAGCCCCTTGAATTCTATGGGCTTATTGATGCCCTTGTTGATTTTATAGACACTGTTCATGACCCTGGTATTTACATTCGTCTCCCTCTTCTGCGAGGCTGTTCTTGCTCTTCGTTCTGCTCATGGTCTTTGTTCTCCGTAGATCTGTGCGGATAGGCGGACTCAAAGAATTCATCATCACCTTTAGCCAGTTCACGGTCCCACATTTCCTCCAACTTGTCTATAGCACGTTGCTCGCGATCAGAATCAAGCTCTTTACCTTTATCGGATTTACCTGTTGAGTTCATAATTGATTTCGTTTACACACCAAAGAATGATTTGAGTACTGTGGCTACCACCACAAGGAAAATGCAGCTACCAAACCATGCTGCCGCAACGCGCCCCGTATCCGGATCACCACCATTCCATTTCTGGTATACCTTCACGGCACCGATCAAACCGAGCACCGCACCGATGGCATACATCAGGTTTGTTCCCGTGTCGAAGTAACTCCTTACGCGCGTGTTGGCCTCGTTGATCCCGGCATTTCCGTCCTGTGCATAGCTATACAGGTACGTGAGACAGTAAACTGCAAACGCAAGTGCGAATGCTTTTCCTTTTCTTGCTGTTGAATAAATTGTTGTCTTCATAATGCTTTCATGTTTTTAAGCGTGGATTATTTTTTTGAAGTGCGTTCCTCTTCCCACCAGGTATTTACCTCGGAAGAAGACAGGTCAAACGAGAATTGATTTCGGGCCGCATCGAATATGTAGAGATTGATGGCCTCCCGGTAAGTCGTGCTTCGCAGGTGAGGATATCGAAGCAACAGCGTTCTGAAAAGTGATTCACCCTCGGCCTTATCCGATTTACATTCTGCTATGAGTTGGGAAACTGTTTTGACTTCCTGAAGCAGGTCTGCTATGCTTCCAATCAAGAGATGATCTTCGGACGATCTAAAGGCTTCGGGTGAATGCACTGTATCTGGTTCTTCATCGCTTGCCGCTATGTTGATTGCGTCTGCGGTCTCGATTGAAGAACGAACGGTTTGCGTTGGTTCCTGCTGGACATTTCCCATCACCGCGAAAGGAGACAAAGGCAAAGTACTTGTTGCTGTCTTAACGACATGCTCTTGCCCTCTTGTCTTAATCCATTGTGTGATCTCACGGTGATAGAGAAGCAGTATAGTGATGCCGTAGTATCCACCAATGACTACTGCGATGGCGGTAATAAATAATTCCCAGGTAATAGAACTGAACATAAGCCTTCGTGTTTGATTCGAAGGCTAAAGTGCAAGAGATCAAAATCCCGTATTCACAATTCTGACAGAATTGGGATGAAAATATTTTTTCTACTGATTGTATCGACTAATTCAACAGAAGTTTCGACACATCTAAAATCACAAAAGCGATATGAATAGAGGTAAACATCCATAGCATTTGATATCGCTTCGATGCATTTGCGATTGTTCCATGTGAAATCATGAAACCTAAATTCGCCTGCGATTTTTTCGTGTTGTAGACACTGTGATTTCATCCACAGGTTTTTTTCCTTCCAGCTTTTCTTCATTCCCGGAAGTATTTGTCATTGCCTTTTCAATCCGGACATTCAGTTCATCAATCTGATGTTTGATTTCCTTGATGGTATTCTTGCCCTTGAACTCAGCCGAAATCTCCTTGCTGTAAACTACAATCCGTTTTTTATTCTCGTCTATGCTGGCAACTGTATTCTCAATAATCCTAGGGATTCGCTTGATCGAATCGATTATATACCTTCCTGCAAGTGCCGGAGCGTCATTCAATTTTCCATCGGCATAGTTATAGACCTGACCGCTTTTACCGGCTACATAAACCCGCAAAAGTTTGGGATCGTACAGAAGTTCAAAGTCAAGTAGTTTCGCCAGCACTGCATCGCGTACTCCAGCACCATCCCGGTTGAGTGCTTGTATCCTGTTATGCAAAAGTTCGCCCGCTACTTTCTTGTCTTCAATAGAGTTTCCATTGACAACAATCGGCACCTTTTCCAAGTCAACCGATTGAATTGGTTTCCAGTCTAATTGTAGTCTTGTTAAAGCAGTTTCCCTTGCAGCTATATTTCGTCTTGTAAGTCCGATTTCAAATTCTGCTTCTGACTTACGCTTCATAAACACCTGGTAACTTCGTTCAACATCGTATAGTTTCTTTTCCAGTTTCACTTTCTCCAACAGATCAGTGTTACCACTAAGCAACGCCACATACTCTCCGAAATTCATTCCGCCTTCCTGATCAAACGCACCTTCATCAATCTTGCGCTGATCGATGGAGTTGTTCTTGATCTGGCTGATGAACTTTTGTTTATTGGATAGAATATTGAACTGATAGGAATCCAATGTACGGTTCACGGCATAGATGTAATTCATCACTGTGTTATCCCGAAATTCCTTCGCTACCCTATTTCCTTGCCGACCACCACGTCCGGTGCGTTGTTCGAGGTCGCTAGGCCGCCATGGAATATCAAGGTGATGCATGGCAATCACGCGTTCCTGAACATTTACGCCTGTTCCCAATTTCTTTGTACTTCCAATGAGAATACGAACTTCCCCAGCGTTGACCTTCCTGAAAAGTTCTTCACGCTTCTTCTTTGAATCGTGGTCATGAATAAACTGAATTTCCTCCGCTCGTAAGCCATGCCGTTGCACAAGCAGGTGCTTGATTTCTGCGTAGAGGTTAAAGCCGCTACCACCCGGTGTACCGATGTCACTAAAGATCAACTGTGTTCCTTTAAACGAATCACTCGACTTGTATTCTTTACTGACTATCTCACATAGTTTGCTTAGTTTCCCGCCAGGTTCATAAGGATATTTGGCAGCATCAATCAACCGCATATCGATACTCATCTTACGGGCAAGATTGGTGGCGATGAGCATCATGGCACTCATCTCATTTTCCGATAATGGTAAATCAACGAACGCTGGATTTTTTGTTTTTGTAAACTGAATCAGCTTTTGCGTGTATGCTTGCTGATGTAGCGTAGGTTCGATATTCACCACAACATTTTCCACTTTCGGTTTTTCGACCTTCAGGTTGGCATCGGTCACCACATGCGAAATCTCCGCATAGAACCTGGCCAGTTCCGGCACCTTAATGAACTCGCGGTAACGCTCCTTCATCTTGAGTTCATTGGTGACAGAGAATTCATAAGTGGCACTCTTCCGCGCATACATCTTTGCCCAGCTGTCAAATGAATTGATGCGCAGTTCTTCCAGCCTTTGTGGCCGCAGGTACTTGAAGAGCAGGTACATTTCGACAAGACTGTTACTGATTGTTGTGCCCGAGAGAAATGTTATACCCTTGTCACTACCTTTCTTTTCCTGTAAAGTGCGAATGGCAAACTCCAGGTTTAGGGCGCGTTGACTTCCTTCCGGATCACCCAGCCCGGCTACCTTCTGATGCCGGGTAGTGAAATGCAGATTCTTATACTCCTGGCTTTCATCGACAAAGATGTGATCGAATCCCATCTTGCTGAAGTCAAGGATATTTTCATCACGCCTGATGGAAGCATCTGCCTCTTTGATTCGAACTGTTAGATTTTGCTTGCGTGTTTCGAGTCCTTTGAGAATGCGCTTTGACAACGTCTTGTTGTCTGAGAGAATACGCAAGTCATCTTCAAGGTTTTCCAACTCACGGCTCAATACTTCTCTTTTTATCTGAGGAGATTGTGGTATCGCCTGGAACATGTCGTGCGTCATGATCACAGCGTCCCAGTCGTTGGCGGCAATGCTGGCAAAAATTCCCTGGCGCTTCTGTCGTGTAAAATCTTTCTGCGGGTCAGGTGCCAGTATTTTGGCTGACGGATATGCCTTGAGAAAATCAGCAGCGATGTCAGCCACATTTGCTTTCATGCAAAGCAGTAGTGGCTTCTGTGCAATACCGAGTCTGCGCATTTCCATTGCCCCTGTAATCATCACCAATGTTTTACCTGCCCCTACCTTGTGATCAATGATTCCACCGTCTTGCTGGAGCACCATCCACAGTGCATCTTTCTGATGTGCACGTGGAGCGAAATGCTTTAGTCCAACAAGCTGCAGGTGCGACCCGTCATAGTTTCGCCTGATACTGTTGTTGATGTTCCGGTTATACAGTTCTTCAATTCGTTGTGATACATCCTTGCGGTCGTTAAGAAAAGTTTCGAATGCTTCCTTTACCTCCTTGATTTTCATTTCCACATTTTTCATCCCATCGGCATCAGGAATATATTGTGGTGGTTCCGTGTCAGGGACCCGTATTTGTAAGTAGGGCTGTGTATCCGCCATCGCATATTCCATGATCCTGCTTCCGGTGATCTTGCCATTATGC
>JBDTTT010000009.1:0-76979 GCA_039930485.1 Chryseolinea sp. | reverse complement strand
CAAAGCAAAGTATGATTTCCTGTTAAAGAACAGGAAGTTCGAAAAAGACATGATTGTGCAACTGGTGTCGGATAAAAATATTTTGAAATCTTATCCCTTAGCGCCAACACAAACTCAACAAAAAAAACCTTCTCCTGTATGGAAGGCAATCAATCCTATTGTTTGGATTGGTTATGTATTGCACATCTTACCGTATTGGTTCATTAAGAGATTCATCAAAAAGAACATAAAAGATCCACAATGGATTAGTTCCCTTAAATATGCTTTCGGAATATTTCTTGTTCCGTTTTACTACATCATCTTGCTAATTGTATTTTACATTTTCTTTCCCAACGTGTTAGCACTTCTTGGTTTTGCAGTTTTATTACCAGTGAGTGGAATTGGTGCAACCGATTTTCTGAAACGATAGGCTATGAAGAGGCTTTATAAAAGGTAAAAAATGGATAAACCGTGAAACACCACGAGATAAACTACTACTTTGCGAATGCCACCACCGACACTAAATAATTAAAACGATTCCTTTCCTGGTCAAAACATACATCACCGTTGTACAACGTAATCTATGTCATCCGTTACTTTATCACTAATTGTTTACCTTGTAGAATATTTAAAGCGTGATCTCTAAATGAAGTATGGGCTATTCATAATGTTATGCTTTGCTTTGTTGATCAGTCACGCCCAGACAAATCCGGAAAGGTTAAATAGGCTGAAAATCCAACTGGGCACATCTCCTTCCGACAGCAGTCGGGTTCTTATCTTAGCGGATCTCTCGAATTACTACAATACTGTAAATGTAGATTCTTCAAAATATTTTGCGGTTCAGGCACTTGGTCTTTCAACGCAACTGGGCTACAAAAGAGGAATTTCCCTGTCTTATCTTGCATTAGGAACACTCAACTTGAGAACAGGTAATGTTCCATTAACAATCAACTACCTCGAAAAAAGCATTCAGCTGGCGGATTCTATCCATGATCATAAAATTTCGTCCATGGGTCTTAGTGAAATGGGCCTTTGCATGGTTCATCTTGAGGATTATTATCGGGCTATTGAGTATTACAAGCGCGCACTCGACTATCAAAATAAAGTAACGGATGACGATAGTTATCTCGTCAACATCCAAATGAATATTGCCGATGCTTACCTCGATAATAATAACCTAAAAGAGGCAGAATATTACTTAAAGCGATCCTTAGCCTGGGGCGAAGAAAAAAATTCAGATTTTGGGTGGCTCCTGAATATGTTTGGTTCATGGCATATCCAGCAAAAAAATTATGCGAAGGCCGATAGTGTTCTTCAACTGGCCTGGACCAAAATTGAAAAAGAAAATGACATCTTTAATAAAGCCGACAATCGTTACTACTTCGCCAAACTAAAACTGGCGCAAGGCGAAATTCAAGCTGCGCATGAATACGCCAAGGAGGCCCTTAACTATTATCAGCAAACCGGCTTCACGTTTGATCTCGAGCGAATTTACAAAGTACTTTCAATCATTGAATCGAAACGGGGGCGAATACAACAATCGCTGGACTATCTTCTTTTAAGTAATGTCTTGCATGACTCAACACAAAACAGTCGCGCTCGAAACAGCGCCCTCTTATTTGAGAAACACGAGAAAGAAAATCAAAAGCTCCTGGAACAAAATAAAGAGGCGCTGCAAAAGGTCACGAACCGCAACCAGCGCATCATCATCGTTGCCTCGTTTTTGATTTTTGGCATCATTACCATTGGCCTTTTATTATGGATCCAACAAAAGCAAAAATCCAATGAAATGCTGACAAAAAGTAATCAAACGATCTCTGAATTAAATTCAGCAAAAGACAGGCTCTTTTCTATTATCGGTCACGATTTAAAGGGGCCGCTCAATACCCTCAATGCTTTCTTTGCCCTAGTGCAGAATAACGCTGACAGTATTACTATCGATGAAGTAAAAAAGCTTTCGCATGATTTTGATAAATCGCTAAAGAATTCATTTAGTCTTCTGGAAAATCTATTGGAATGGAGCCAATCCCAAACAGGCGCTATTGATTTTAAAGCTGAAGAGTTTGATTTGAGTATAGTATTGAGAGAAAATCAAGAACTCTTTAAAGGCTTGGCGGATAATAAAAATATCACGATTGTAAACGATAACGCCAATGCGTTATGGGTTAGCGCTCATCGTTACTCTATCAATACTGTAGTTCGAAACTTATTGTCAAATGCTATTAAGTTTACGCATCGTGGTGGAGTAATTACCTTGCATACCGAGCACATCGGGCAGTTATTAAAAATTTCCATTACCGACAATGGTGTAGGCATCAGCGAGTCAGTTATTCAAAAGCTTTTCAAAATCGGCACAAAACATTCTACCCCTGGAACGGCACTTGAAAAAGGAACCGGTCTGGGTCTGCTGTTGTGCAAAGACTTTGTTGACAAGAATGGAGGTAAGATTGGTGTTGAAAGTAAGGAAGACAAAGGGTCTACTTTTTATTTTACTATACCCTTGTTGACATAGTGACATGGCTCTTTGGTGATATCAATAACATTCGTGGCAATCAATGAAGATATGGAAGTTCATTGCACATAATTTGAGTTAGCTGCGTTAATTGAATTCCAAAGAAAGTTTTCTAATTTTCTTAAATGATACCTCCCTCCTTTATTCGTGTTCCGTATTCCGAGATGACAGATGTCTTTCATTCCATTTTACTTCAACACGGATTTTCTCCTGATAAAGCAAAAACATGTGCGGATATTTTTGCCGTAAATAGTCTCGAAGGAGTTTATACACATGGCGTAAATCGCTTTCCTCGTTTTGTTGAGTACATCAAAAATGGCTACATAAAAGTAGATCACGAAGCACAATTACGATCTGCTGTTGGATGCATCGAGCAGTGGGATGGTCAACTTGGACCAGGACCTATCAACGCATTATTGTGCACAACCCGTTCTATGGAAATTGCAAAAGCTAATGGATTGGGTTGTGTCGCGTTGGCAAACACAAATCATTGGATGCGAGGTGGATATTATGGATGGCAGGCTGCCCGAAAAGGATTTGTGTTTATCGGCTGGACAAATACGATGGGCAATATGCCCGCTTGGGGTGGCATTGATCCTAAGCTTGGAAACAATCCACTTGTTATTGCAGTTCCTTATCAGAATGATGCGATTGTTTTAGATATGGCCTTGTCACAATACTCATACGGATCGTTGGAATTGTATTCATTAAAAAATGAAAATCTTCCGGTGCCTGGTGGATTTGATTCCGAGGGTAATCTAACTACTGATGCTGCCTCCATTATAAAATCACGTACCGTGTTACCCATTGGTTATTGGAAAGGCGCTGGCATGTCATTGTTGTTGGATATTCTGGCTACAATCCTTTCAGGAGGATTGTCTACAGCACAAATTTCCAAACTTCCTGCAGAGCAATCTTTATCTCAAGTGTTTATAGCAATTGATATTTCAAAACTCAGTAACTATCCGGCAATCGAAAAAACAATTCAACAGATTGTGGACGATTACCATGCTTCTGTACCAAAAGAAAATTCAAAGAAGGTTCGTTATCCGGGCGAATATATTGGAGCAATACGTGAAACGAATTTAAAAGAAGGGATACCTGTTCTTAAAAAAGTGTGGGATGAAATAAATTCATTTCGAAATTGAATCCTTAATCAACCACAACTTTTTTCCGCTTGTGCTTCCAGCGCTTATGCGACCAAAGCCAGTAAGCAGGGTCAAGAATAATTTCCTGCTCAAGTCTATTTGTAAAGCGCTCTGAAATTTCATTCTCAACTGATTCCCCCGGTTTAGAGAATAACAACTCGGGTGTTACTTCATAATACCCTCTCCGCAAACAACGGACATTCATATACACAACTGGATAATTGAATCGTCTTGCCAATTTTTCGGGACCGGTAAACACGGCAGTGTCCTGATGAAGAAAGTTTGTCCAATAAGCATTCTTTGCTGTAGCCGTTTGATCTGCAATAAAAGCTGTGGCCGTTATTTCTTTTTGGCATCCTACCATATCGCGCAACGTTTTATCAACTGGTATAATGCGCGTGCCAAAACGCGTTCGCATGCTCACCATCATCTTTTCAAAATATGGATGAGATAATGGACGATAAATAACAACCAACTGATACGGTGTATTCAACGTAAAACTTGGACCAGCCCATTCCCAATTCCCATAATGTCCCATCACAATGATGATACTTCTATTTTCTTCGTATAGTTTTGTTAGCCAATCCTGATTGTGAAAGATGCATCGCTCTAAGGTTTCCGCCTTCGTCATTTTAATTGTCTTAAACGTCTCCAACATCAGGTCGCAGAGGTAGCGATAATAGGCAGCACAAAGCAATTCAATTTCTTTTTCGTTTTTTTCCGGAAAAGAATTCTTAAGATTTTTAAGCACCACGTGTTTTCGATAACCCGTAAGGCGAATCAGAACATACATAAAATCAGAGACCTTGTATAATGCCCAAAAAGGCAGGGATGCAATACCGTAAATGAATGGATAAATAAGATAAAATGTAAATGCTTGCATGACAGAGTATGTAGCGCAAAGCTAGAATTATTAACTGAAGGTCTATGTTTTGATCTGTTAGAATTGTGTTACCTTCATCCACTTTTTGAATCTCAACATTAATCATTCTGCATTATGAAACACTCTTTATTCATCCTTACTGTCCTTTCTGTGGTGATGCTCTCCTGTTCTTCACCATCAAAAAATGAAGCACAGGAAACGCAACAACCCTCACTCGACAGTCTGCTGAACCAATATCATGAAGAACGCCTGAAGTTATCTCCGTTCGATGCAACGATGGCGGGTGATAATCGCTATAACGATCTTTTACCAAATACATTAACGGCTGACTACCGAAAACAAGTGAGCGATTTCTATTCACGCTATCGCACACGACTAACTGCTTTTGATCGAAATACATTGTCACAAGACGATCAAATGAATTATGATGTGCTGTTATGGGAATGCGACATAACATTAGAAGGCTTGAAGTTTAAAGATTACCTCACACCCATTAACCAATTTTGGGGAATGCATTTAATGATTGGCCAGTTGGCGAGTGGCAGCAGCATTCAACCTTTTAAAACGGTAAAGGATTATGATAATTGGCTGTCGCGCCTAAATGCCTATGTAGAATGGAGCGACACAGCCATTGTAAACATGAGGAAGGGCATTGCCGAAAAATATATCATTCCGAAAGTGCTCACAGAAAAAGTTATTCCACAGTTGGCCAGTTTTGATCACGGTCCTGTAAAAGACCATTTGTACTACAGCCCTGTCAAAAATTTCCCTGCGGATTTTTCGGCCGAAGATAAGACCCGATTAACAAAAGCTTACGAGGATATTATTCAATCGAAAATTATCCCCACACATAAAAAATTAAAAGATTTTATGGTGAAGGAATATTTACCTGCCTGTCGCGCGAGCGCGGGAATTGATGCAGTGCCTAATGGAAAAGAATATTATGCATATCTGATCAAGGTATTTACAACGACAACAAAATCGGCTGATGAAATTTTTGCACTCGGTAAAAGTGAAGTCGATCGAATCACCAAAGAAATGGAATCCGTTAAAGAACAAGTTGGTTTTAAAGGTGATATGAAAGCATTCTTCAACCACCTGCGAACACGCAAAGAGCTGATGCCCTTTACAAAACCCGAACAAGTAATTGCAAACTTTAATGCCATTCATGAGAAGATGAAACCGAACCTGGCCAAATTGTTTGACAAAACCCCCAAGACACCATTCGAGGTTAAACGTACGGAAGCTTTTCGCGAAGCCTCTGCCAGCGCAGAGTATAATCCAGGATCGCAAGATGGTACACGTGCGGGTGTTTTCTATGTACCGATTCCGGATGTGAAAAAGTATAATGTACTTTCGGATGAAGATCTCTTTTTGCATGAAGCCATACCGGGGCATCATTACCAGATTTCACTTCAAATGGAAAACACATCATTACCTCAGTTTAGAAGAATATTAAATTACAGTTCCTATGCAGAAGGATGGGCATTGTACACTGAGTCACTTGGTAAAGAACTTGGCTTATATTCTGATCCCTATCAATACTTTGGCATGCTTAGCGCTGAGATGCACCGCGCCATTCGATTAGTAGTTGATGCTGGCATGCATACACAAGGCTGGACGCGCGAGCAAGCGATTCAATACTCTAAGGATCATGAAGCAGAAACAGAAGACGGTATAATCTCTGAGATTGAAAGGTATATGGCCATTCCAGGACAAGCGTTATCTTATAAGGTAGGGCAACTAAAAATTCGTGAGCTACGCGCCAAAGCGGAAAAAGAATTAGGAGACAAATTCAGCATTGCTCAATTCCATAATCAGGTATTGGACTCAGGATGTATACCACTTAATGTATTAGAGCAAAAAATAAATCGATGGATTGAATCGGTGAAGAAACAAGTTTAATATTTCGTATAACTGGTTTATAAAAGAAGGTATCGTAAAATACGATACCTTCTTTTATAATTTAACTTTTGCTTCTATCAATATTCTAAATCTCCTCCTCTGCCAATCTGACTCCCATTTCTCCCAACGATGCTAGTATCGGATCGTACATTTCTTTTGTCACCGGAATAGCAACTCCTCTTTGTTTTATTTTTCCTTCTACCAGTAAGCGTGCAGCGATCGCCAAAGGCAGGCCTACTGTTTTTGCCATGGCGGTATTGATTTCGTCATCACCTGTAGTAGTAAGATGTGCTTGAATCTCTTTTTGCTTTCCGTTCAATATGTATTTGAAACGATGCCACATCACGATAAAATCTTTATCACCTGCATTGAGCTTCCATTTTTTATTGAGGATATGTTCTAACACCTGAGCAGGCGTTCCTGTCTCCAACCCAATTTTTTCATCTGAAAATAATTCGCTCCAACGCAAGCGTTTTATCTCTTCACCATCTGGTGTAAGCTTAAACAAAGAACAAAGTTTTTCCTGTACGGATACAGTGTTTTCATCCAGAAACGATTGGATGAAATCAATATGACGCATTGATCCAATACCTTCCATATTGTAGGTATCATCACAACATCCTAATTGCACCAATATATTCCATGCGCTGCAATATCCTTCGTTGCGCAAGGTTCCGCGTTGCATCGTCTTGATGTTTTGCAAACCATATGTTTCCAAATATTTTAGTGAATCACGATTGGCATATCCTTCGTACTTACCAAAGCCTGAAACAGTAACAGGAGTAGTACGTTGAAAAAGTTGTTGATACGAAATGTATTTGTAATCTCCATCCTGAAGAAATTTAGCCGTGCCCTGGCCTGCCATCACTACGTTGCGTGGGTTCCATGTAAATTTATATCGCCACGGATTTTCCGGATCGGTTTCAGGAGCTATCAACCCACCCGTAAAGGATTCGAACGATGTAAGTGATCCTCCGCGTTCTTTAATACGATCAATCACCTGCATGGCACTCATGTGATCAATGCCTGGATCGAGCCCACATTCATTTAGAAAAAGTAATCCTTTTGCTTTCGCTTCCTTATCAAACGACTTCATTTCATCGGAGACATAACTGGCATTCAGCAAATGTTTTTTCTCCGCAAGACAAATCTTCGCCACAAGAGGATGCAAGTGTGCCGGCATCAATGAAATTACAACATCAGATTTCGCAATAGCCACCCGACTGGCCGATGTATTCTGAATATCAAATTGTATTGCAGTACCGTGAGTTGCTTTTCCAACTTTTGCTCGGGCAACCTCTTCCGAAAAATCGCCAATAGTAATGTGCGCATCAAACAAATATGCCTTTTCAAGAAGATATGAAATGAGGGAAGAAGAAGAGCGTCCCGCACCGAGAACTAAAATCCGATTCATCTATTGCGTATGTTAAATGGATATTTCAGAAGGGCAAAGCTAGTGTTTAGATAATATAGTTATACACCATATTTAAAATGGTAATCAGTAAATGGTAATCAGTATTCGGTAAACCGATCACCCTTCTCCATTTACTGATTACCAAAAAAAATGTAGCGTACACCAAACTTTTGCTACCTTCAACCAACAAATTACGCGGTTATGGAGGCCATTACTATATTCAATCATTTGGAAGATCTTGATTCCGAATCGAAATACCTTGTTCATCGGGCTCGCGAAGCAACAGAACATGCTTATGCGCCCTATTCAAAATTTCACGTAGGCGCTGCTGCAATGCTTGACGATGGCACATTCATAACGGGAGCCAATCAGGAAAATGCTTCTTATCCATTGTGCATGTGTGCCGAACGTGTGGTGCTGTATGCCTTTGCAGCTCTTCATTCAGGAAAAAAGATTGTGAACTTCGCAGTAGCAGCCCACAAGAAGAATCACAAAGAAATTTCGCCAGCAACAGCATGCGGTGCGTGTAGACAAGTAATGCTCGAATTTGAAATAAGACAAGGGAAACCCTTCACTATTGTGATGCTCAATGAAAAGCATCAGTGGGTAAAATCAAGTTCTGCTTCTGCCTTATTACCTTTTAGCTTTTCAAAGTCAAGTCTTGAAACCTAAGCACTCGATAGATGGACTTTCCTTTCTTACACAGTTTTGGCTTTCGGCTTATTTTAGTTTATTTGGGAATATGAAATATCCAAGCACGAACTTCCGCAATGAAATATCAATAACTATGGATATTCCATCTGTTTCCTTAAAAAACTTTATTCTTTACAGATGAATTTTTTGCGCAATAGATCACTAAAGCAACTTGGTCTTTTTACTGTGCTGGCCATGCTTCTGGTCTTTATTGCGCAGTTCGTGCTCATTAGCACAACCATCGAAAACCTCCATGAAGCTGAACGAAAAATAGATTATGCCCGCATAACACAAGTGTCAGGTGTGCAAGTAGCATTTCAAACTCAAGCCTATTTGAATGGTAAAAAAGAGCTGGCTCCAAAAATTATGGCCAGCATCAATCAGCAAGACTTGCGATTAAAAACATTGGGTGACGGAGGAAGAGTGGATGGCGAAATAGTATTCATCAAACCCTTATCACGGCTCGCGCGAATCACCTACGATAATTTGTTGGAAAGCTGGGTGAGTTATAAAGAAAGTACTTCATTGTTATTAACGGAAAAGGAAGTAGTTGAAGAGACGCCTGCAGCCAGTGCCCCTGATTCGCTGGGGAATGTAATTCAGCCAGCCACTATATATAAACAAAATGCAGAATTCATACGAGCGAAGGTAAATCAGGAAGCTCAATGGCTTTCGCTATCCGGTTGGTTTGACAAATTAATCAGTGATTTAGAAGATGATGTTATCTCCAGACAACAGGCAGTAATACAACTTTATATCGTTCTGGCCTTGATCAATTCGCTTCTTCTGATTGGCATTTACCTGCTCTTTCAAAAATATGTACTCAAACCACTCAAGGTATTGGAAGTTAATACGGCCAATAATATTCATACCACCGACTTGCAAAAAAATGAAATTGGTTTGATTGGCATGCGGGTAAATGAAACCATCGAGAACTTAAAAGATGCAACTGATTTTGTGATGGCCATTGGTGAAGGTGATCTTACTGTAGATTATAAGGACACAACCAATGATAATAATTCAACAGGAAAAAATAAATTGGCTGAATCACTCATTAGTATGCAGGCCAAACTCAAGCAACTCAATGAAGAAGATCGTAAGCGTCAATGGGTAAATGAAGGGTTAGCAAAGTTTGTAGACATTCTTCGTTCGTCAAATGATAACATTGCTTTGCTCTGCGATAAAATTATTGCGGCTTTATCACAATACACGCAATCCAATCAGGGAGGTTTATACATCTTAAACGATGAAGACGAGAATAACAAATTTTTAGAACTGGTCTCTCTGTTTGCTTTCGACCTTAAAAAATTTGAACAACGAAAAATAAAACTGGGAGAAGGAATTTTAGGACAAACCTTTCTGGAGAAAGAGACTACTTACCTTACTGATCTTCCGGAAGAATATGTTCGCATTACCTCAGGCTTAGGTGATGCCAATCCAAACTGCATCTTAATGGTACCTTTGAAAGTAGATAAAGAGGTGTATGGCATTGTTGAGCTTGCATCATTCAAAGAATATCAACCCCATGTTATTGCCTTTGTAGAAAAGCTAGGTGAAACCATTGCTGCTACATTAGCTTCAGTAAGAGCAGCCGAAAAAAACCGTCAACTCATTGAACAATTTCAGCAGCAAACCGAAGAGATGCGTGCCCAGGAAGAAGAGATGCGCCAGAACATGGAAGAACTGCAGGCAACGCAAGAAGAATCTTCTCGCAAAGAAGGCGGCTACATTGAGCAGATTGCTGAATTAGAAGAAAAAGCAGCGCAACATAATGGCGAAATTGTATCCGCTAAGTCAAAGGTATCTGCGGTCGAGCAGGAGTACCGTCAAAAAAATGAAGAGCTTGAAAAACAACTGGCGCTAAAACCAAAACAAGGCGATGACTGGGAGCTTGCCAAAGAAGTTGAGAATGCCCTCAAGATTAATCTCGAAGCCTTGAAAATAACGCAAGAGGAACTTCATCATAAGGCAGGGCGCAACTAACTCCCGTTTTATTTCCGAAAAGCTTTTTAAAATCCTTTTTTTCAGCTAATTAGTACCAATTAGTTAGTTTCATTTTTAAAGAAATGAAGTTAGTTATGGTTCCTGTAAACAGGTGTAGGGTTTTAGTCATAATTCCAATCATCGGTTTATAACAGACATTAATTTTGAATTGCTTTTAAAGACTTGATCATGCTGGATATTGACATTGCCGATCTGAAACGGATTTCGGAGTTGATCCACCAGAAGTATTCTTATGATTTCCGCAATTACGCCATGTCTTCTTTTAAAAGAAGGGTCTTGCGAATCATGGAATTGAAAAAACTTTCGGTAGATGCACTCCTTAAAAAGCTGACGGACTCCCCTCCCTTTATCAATGAGTTTCTGGATGAGCTCACGGTCAACGTAACCGAAATGTTCCGCGATCCGGGTTTCTGGCGCATTATGCGCGAGGAAATTATACCGGCCATTATGCTGAACCACAAGCAATTTAAAATATGGCATGCTGGATGTTCTTCCGGAGAAGAAGTGATTTCTATGTGCATTATGTTGAAGGAGATGGGCATTCATGGTGACGTCAACCTGATCGCAACGGACCTGGATGTCAATATTCTGGAGAAAGCGAAAGCCGCGACCTACCCGATAAAGAACATGGAGCTCAATGAGAAGAATTACATCCGCTTTCAGGGCACGGGTAATTTCAAAGATTATTACAAAGAAGAAAATGGCAATGCTGTATTCAATAAAGATTTATTGATGAATGTTTCCTTCCGCAGGCACGACCTGGTGGTAGGTGACCTGTTCAATAAGTTCGATTTGATCTTGTGCCGCAACGTCATGATTTATTTCAACCAGACCTTGCAAAACGAAGTACTTAAAAAATTCCATGAAAGCTTGTTTAAGTACGGATACCTGGCCATTGGCTCGAAAGAATCATTGATCTGGTGCGATTATGCCAATCGCTTCATTGTAGTGAACAATGAGGAGAAGATTTATAAGAAAATAAAAGACTAAGTAAAGTTGTCTTTGACCAATGAGTAAATTCAACCTAAATAACAGCTACAAAGCCGTTGTTATCGGAGGGTCAGCAGGCAGCTTTCAGGGTGTTGTAAAAATCCTGTCTCAGTTGCCGAAAGGTTTTCCGCTACCGATCATCATGTGCTTGCATAGACTTAAGCACGTGCGAAACGGTTTTGTGGAAGCACTGTCGATTAAAAGTGTCGTGCAGGTTACGGAACCGAACGACAAAGAGACTATAAAGAAAGGCTGTGTTTATTTAGCTCCGGCTAACTACCACATGTCCCTTGAACTGGGCAATCACTTCGCCCTTTCAACGGAAGAAATGGTGAATAACTCACGGCCTGCAATTGATATTACTCTGGGCAGCTGCGCTTACGTGTACAAAGAGAAACTTGTAGGCATATTGCTGTCGGGGGCAAACCGGGATGGTGCATTGGGGATGAAGAATATTCACGACCGAGGTGGGCTAACCCTGGTGCAGGAACCTTCTGAGTGCATGATTGACACCATGCCCAAAGCAGCCTTAGCGCTAACAAAAATTGATCATGTGCTAAAGGTTGACCAAATTGTGGAGTTTTTAAAAGAATTAGACAAACAATATAGATGACAGGCATAATTAACGATCGCTACAAAGTCGGCCTCATCCTGGCGGTTCTTACTGTATTGGGCTTTGGCACCTCACTTTACTTTCTCTACTCACTTCCCTATGGCTTGCATTTAGCCGATGGCTATCAGCCCGAATTTACTTCAGTATACATCGTCATTTCCATTACCTTCCTTATAGGCGCTGTTTCGCTACTTTCAGCTTTGAAGTACTCGAAAGAAGTGATTGTTTATCGTGACAAATCAACAGACAAGTCTTTTTCAGATGAACAATCTGGTCAGGCTGGAAAATCGACTATTAGTTTGGATCTGGTTAAAACCAGTTTGAATTCAGCGAAAAATGAAAAAGATATTTTGGTAGCCGGGCTACAGGCAATCTGCAAACAACTTGATGCAGGACAAGGCGCCATCTACGGTGCGATTGAAGATGATGGGAAACGAAAAGTAGAATTAAAAGGTGGTTATGCACTTAGCATTGGTGAAAGTACCATCATTCGATATGAATTTGGAGAAGGGTTAATAGGACAGAGCGCAGCTAATGGAAAAACTCTTTATGTAGATGATGTTCCCGAAGGATACATTCGTATTGTTTCAGGATTAGGCAGTGCATCACCCAAGTATTTGTTGATCGTTCCCATTAAAAACCAAGAACGTATTTTAGGAATTATGGAAATCGCCTCTTTCACAAATGTGACTGAAGACCAACGCAAGTTTGCGGAAGAGTCGGCCAACCTTATTGCAGAAAAAATTTCAGGTAAAGCATAAATCCCAGCGCCAAACGCTATGATGAAGAGCATTAATATCAGTACCAAAATTGCCATACTAATCCTCGCCATTTCATTGGTGGCGGTTGCAGCGATTAGTTTCTTTAGTTACGATTATCACTTAAAGTCCAATCGGGATAAGTTCACCACTAACCTCACCGTGATTGCCGATAACCGTGCGCTTTACTTTAATACCTACTTTGAAAAAAATGCCAATGCACTTGAACTTCTTCAGCAGGATGAAAAACTAAGACCAACAAATGCAGCAGCACCTTCCAATGGTGGCGGATTTGATCTGACAGCGATGACGAGTGATGGATCTCCAAGTGATGGTGGCATTGATGCAGATACTGTGATTACTTCATCATCGAGTAGTTCGCTAACGGATTACCTTAGCGAGCAAAAAAGTATTTTAGGTGTTGCCGACATTATGTTGACTTCCTCTAGCGGAAATGTTATCGCCTCAACAGATTCCAATGTAAAGGGAAGTTTTAACGATCCTGACTTAGCCACTTTCACCAGTGCTCAAAAAGGAATCTACTTCACCAACATCCTTCGCGATAAGAAGACCAGGAATTATTACGCCTATGTGGCCGGTGCTGTTTACGACACCAGTGCACACAAGCAACTTGTTATTATCAAACTTGATTTAACACAGGCCTATAAAGTCCTCACCAATTATCAGGGCTTGGGCAAAACCGGTGAAGTTATTTTAGCCAAAAAAGATGATTTGTCTAAAAAGATTGCCTTGGTGAGTCCATTGCGCAGTGACACTACGTCAGCAATTCAATTAGTGGATCCAAACAGTTCGTTTGCAAAAGCATTTGTTCCTGTTTTTGATGGAAAAAATATTTCAGCAAGAGGAAAAGATTATCGCGGAGAAAATGTTTTGCTAGTCAGTCGTAAAATCAATCTGGCCAATCTTGCTTTAATCGCAAAGATAAATGAAGATGAAGCAGACGGTCAGTCGAGTGAACTGATTTCAATATTCACCTATGCCGGTTTATGCATTGCAGCATTGGCAACATTGCTTGCTATGTTGTTTGCACGTTCCCTTACTCGGCCATTGTTCGCGATCCGAAATACATTGGGTTTAGTAGCACAAGGTATTTTACCCGAAAGCTCCTCGCAACATAGCAAGGATGAATTTGGACAGATGGGAACCAAGGTAGATGAGTTGGTGCAAACCTTAAAAGTAAATGCCGATTTTGCACAACGCATCGGAGAAGGTAAATACGACACAGAATTCAGACCCGCCAGTGAGAATGACATGTTGGGTATGTCGCTTATCAACATGCGTCATAACCTTATCGAGAATGAAAGTCGTGATAAAGAACGTAACTGGATTGTTCGGGGTGTAGCTGAGATCAGTGAAATTCTGCGTATGGCCGATTCGATTGATGCTCTTGGCGAAGATGTTATCAAATTCATCCTGGAAAAAATTGGCGCGATACAAGGAGCATTCTATGCTGTGAACGATGAAGATCCGCGCAAGCGTGTTATTGAGTTGCGTGCCAGCTATGCTTACAATCGTAAAAAATATTTAAAGGCATCATTCAAATTTGCGGAAGGTTTGGTAGGCCAGGCTGCTGCAGAGCGTGACACAATTGTGCGCACTGAAATTCCAGATGACTATGTTTCCATTACATCGGGTATACTGGGCGACCAGCGTCCGAAGTGCATAGTGATCGTACCGCTTATTACCAACGAAGAAGTGTACGGTGTATTGGAATTTGCCGGCTTCAAACGGTTTGATCCTTCACAAGTAAAATTTGTTCAGGAACTTTCGTTGATCCTTGCCCGCACCATTTATAACATCAAGGTAAATGAACGTACTCGCAAACTTCTGGCAGAATCACAGGAGATGAGTAACGAGCTGAAGGAAAAGCAAGAAGTACTTCGTCAGAATGCTGAAGAGATGCAAGCGACTCAGGAAGAGTTGACGCGTTCGAACCAACGCCTGGAAGAGCAGATTGAAGAAGTAAACCGCACACAAAAAAGGATGCAGTTGTTGTTAGAAAATGCATCTGAAGTAATTACTATTTACGAAGAAGACGAAAGCATTCGATACATCTCTCCATCGGTTGAAACCATTTTGGGTTATAGCCAAAAAGAGATGATCAATAAGAGTGATATTGATAAAGTAAATCCGGATCACCGCGATACCTTCAGAGGATTGTTCAGTAAGATGAAAGAAAGTCCGGACGAAAAAGTAACGGTGCAATATGAATACCGCGCGAAAGACGGAAGTTTTATCTGGCTCGAATCAACCGGTACCAACTTCATCTCGAACCCAGCCATTCACGGTTTCATTTTAAACTCCCGAGACATCACGGAGAAAAGAAGAGCCGAACAAGAACAACGCATGCGCAGTAAGATGCAGGCTCTCTCTGAAAACTCACTCGATTTGATTACTCGTCTTGAACAAGAAGAGATTTCATATATCAACCCGGTAATCGAAGACTACACGGGTAAGAAACCTTCTTTCTTCCTCAACAGAAAAGTAAAAGAAGTTGATCTTGATGCTTCCATATTAAATGGTTGGTTAAGCGTAGTGGAGCAAGTAAATGCCACGAACGACAAAGTTTCTGCTGAAATTGATTTTACCTCTTCGATGGGCCAACGCATCATGCAGGTTAACGCCATTCCTGAATTTGACGAGTTAGATAAATTAGAATCGGTGTTGGTCGTATCACATGATATTACTGACCGGAAAATGATCGAACTTGAAATTCAAAACAAAAACAAGAAGATCACTGAAAGTATAAACTACGCGAAGCGGATTCAAAACGCAATTCTTCCGAACTCTCGTGTCATCAACAAAGCTTTACCGGATTCTTTTATTTTATACAAACCGCGCGATGTTGTCAGCGGAGATTTTCCTTGGTTCGTTCAGATTAAGGACGAAATCTTTATCGCGGCCGTTGACTGTACAGGTCATGGTGTTCCAGGGGCCTTGTTATCATTGATCGGCTACTTCTTATTGAATGATATCGTTCGGAGTCGCAAGATTACTGAGCCTGGTAAAATTCTTGATTTATTGGATGAAGGTGTAACGACAACTTTGCGTCAGGATGAAGACTCCACTACAAAAGACGGAATGGATATCGCCCTCTGTAAGTTGAATATGACGGAACGCACAGTAGAATATGCCGGAGCCCACCGTCCACTTTACGTTATGAAGAGCGGAGTAATGGAAGAAGTGAAAGGAAATAAATTCCCAATCGGAGGCGGTATTTTTAAGAACCAGACTAACTTTACCAATACAAAATTAAGTCTTGGAGCAGGCGATTCTATTTACTTTAGTTCGGATGGTTTCCCTGATCAATTTGGAGGAACAGAAAACCGGAAGTTTGGGCCAAAGAAAACACGCGAAACAATTGAACGAGTACATAAACAACCCATGAGCGAAGCCATGGTTGTGTTTGATGAAGAGTGGGAGAACTGGCGAGGCGAAACCAAACAAATAGATGACGTACTCTTAATCGGTATTAAATTTTAAATATGATATTGCCACCCGAATTTTACTGTAGCGGATGGTGAAGCTCAATAAAAAACTTAACTTAGTGAACCACATTATTTAAATCTAATCTTCAGACTCATGAATTTTATCTATGACCTGCACCGCACCATGATGTCGCAGAAGCTGATTCTGGTGTACCAGGGTGATTTCACCCAGGAAAGCACCAAATCAATTCTGGCCATGGCTGAGCGAAACCTGGATTCCTCCGGAGAAGAAGGCAACATAAAACGCAAAGTGTTTAATGTCATGGTCGAAGCCTTGCAAAATATTGTGAAGCACAGTGATGAGCTGGTTGAAGGCCAGATGCGCAGTCATGCAGCCATCTTCCTGATTGGTAGAGAAGAAAATCGCTACACCATAATGTCAGGGAACCCCATCCGCAAAACTAATGTGGCAGCACTTGAGCAGAAACTACATCACATCAACAGTCTCGATAAAGAGGGATTGAAAGAATTATATAAAGAGATTATCAAGAACACCACCATATCTGAAAAGGGTGGAGCAGGTTTAGGTTTCGTTGATATGGCGCGTAAGTCTGGCGAGAAGCTGGCCTTTGATTTTCCGGAAATGTCAGCTGAGTACTGCTTCTTTTGTTTGACTGTACACGTTGCTCGCGATATTTAATATTTGAATTGAGACCATAATAACTAAAATAGATTTACCCATGGAAATTTTAAATCTTGAAGGAGCAGAAGATACACCAAAGATAATCCTCGATAAGAAGAATGGAATTTTTGAAATCTCTGGACGGTCCCTACCGGAAGATTCAGCCGAGTTTTATCGCCCGGTTTTAGAATGGATTGAGAGCTACGGCAGTGACGCGAATCCCTCAACTGAGTTTGTGTTCAAGTTGGAGTACTTTAATACAGCATCATCCAAACTGATACTAGATGTTCTTTCCGCGTTGGAAGACATTAAGGGGATGAAAATTATCTGGTACTTTCATGAAGATGATGAAGATATGGAAGAAGCGGGCCAGGAGTTTTCAGAGCTTGTGGAGATACCCTTCGAGTTTAAAACATACTGATCTTAGCCAGTCAGCTTCAATCGGTTACCTGTCATTTCGCTTCCCTTCGGGAGGTTTTGAAATGAGGGGTAACCGATATTTTTTTATACCTTTATAGACTTACTTTTTACCTATGAGTGAAGAAATACTCAAAGCCCTAACTCAGCTTTTTGCCATCATCACCAAACAAGATGGCGGTGTTACAGAACGAGAGAGACAATTCGTAATCAATTTCTTCCAAACCGAACTCGACCGGGATTCGATCAAGGAATACATCGAACTCTACGACCAGTTTTCAGGCTATGGTAAAGCGGATGAAGATGACGGAAAGTCTAAGCTCACTTCTGTAAAAGATTCGGTGAAGACCCTGGGGATTTGTAAGAAGATCAACAAAACCCTCACTCAGAAGCAAAAGGTTGTTGTACTGATCAAACTTCTTGAACTGGTTAGCACGGATAAAAATTTCTCTCCACAAAGAATGGAGATCATCAACACGGTTTCCACCGTTTTCAATATTGACAAGGACGAATATCAACTCATAGAAAGCTTCGTCACTACTGAAGATGCCAAGTCGTTAGACTACAGCGATATCATTTTATTGAACTCGGCCGCTGCCGCGGAAGAAGGCAAACACCATAAACACGTACATGGGCACATTGAGGGTAGCCTTGTGTTTATGCGCATTCAGAGCGTAGAGATGTATTTCACTAAATACATGGGTGAAGAATTAAATATTCTCAACGGCTTCACCATGCAACCCAATCGCGTCTATCTCTTCTCGCATGGAAGTACGATAAAGACGCAAGCGGGTGACGCATTATACTACAGTGATCTTGTTGCTAACTTTAATGAAGAATTAAAAACCGCCAAGCTTTCATTTAACGTTACCATAGATGAGCTGAAATTCCCGAATGGAGCAATTGGTCTTCGTAATGTAGTAATCTCCGAAGGCCCTGGAAAACTCATTGGTATCATGGGAGCCAGCGGTGCAGGAAAGACAACCTTGCTGAATGTATTGGCAGGATTAGTAAAGCCTACAAAAGGTCATATACTGGTTAATGGCTTTGATATCCATACCCAAAAAGACAGAATACACGGTGTAATCGGTTATGTATCGCAAGATGATTTACTCATTGAAGAGTTAACTGTTTACGAAAACTTATACTACAACGCCAAGCTTTGCTTTTCAAATTTCACTGAAGAGCAACTACAAAAACGCGTAATGGAGGTTTTGGAAAATCTGGGCCTGGATCAACGCAAAGATTTGAAGGTTGGTAATGTTTTGGAGAAAACCATTAGTGGTGGTCAGCGTAAACGCCTTAACATTGCCCTTGAATTAATTCGCGAACCCGCCATTCTGTTTTTAGATGAACCTACCTCAGGTCTTTCATCACGCGATTCAGAAAACGTCATCGACTTGCTGAAAGAATTGTCTCTGAAAGGCAAGCTGATTTATGTCGTTATCCACCAACCATCATCCGACATTTATAAAATGTTTGATAAGATGATCATTATGGATGTGGGTGGATATCCTGCTTACAATGGACATCCGGTTGAAGCTGTTACCTATTTCAAAAAATCAACCCATCAGGTAGACAGCAACAGAGGTCAGTGCGAAACGTGTGGTAATGTAAACCCAGAACAGATTTTCAATATCATCGAAGCTAAAGTGGTAGATGAATATGGGCAGCCTACATCGAAAAGAAAAATAACACCACCACAGTGGTACGATTTGTATAAGGAAGGTTTTAAAATAAATAAGGTTGAAGACATCAAAGAGGAGCCTCCTCATTCCTTAAGCCTGCCTAACAAATTAAAACAGACTATCATCTTTGCCACACGCGACACGTTATCGAAACTTAGCAACAAGCAATATCTGCTTATTAACTTGCTAGAGGCTCCGTTGCTTGCATTTATTCTGGCCATCATCATCAAATACAAAAGTGCTCCGGGTGGAAAGGAGTACATATTCCGATTCAACGAAAACTTCCCGGCCTACATGCTGATGAGCATTATCGTAGCCTTGTTCATGGGACTTACGGTGAGTGCTGAAGAAATTATCCGCGATCGAAAAATTCTACGAAGGGAATCCTTTCTAAACTTAAGCTGGAATAGTTATCTGGTATCGAAGATTATGATCTTGTTCACGATGTCAGCCATTCAAACTTTCACTTTTGTATTGGTTGGAAACTTGATTTTAGAAATCGAATGGGGCATGTTTGTTCCGTTCTGGATTGCCTTGTTCACAACTTCTTGTCTTGCTAATGTATTGGGATTAAATATTTCCTCCGCCTTCAATTCAGCAGTTACGGTTTACGTTATGATTCCGCTCTTGCTTATTCCTCAAATGATCTTAAGCGGTTTGCTTTTCAGCTTCGATCGGTTGAATGATTTTATCAGCACAAAAGGTAAGGTTCCCATTGTTGCTGATATGATGGCATCACGTTGGGCCTACGAAGCAATCGCAGTGTATCAGTTCAAGAATAATTCGTATGAACAGCCCTTCTACGACTTTGAGAAATTCGAATCACAGACCGATTTTCGTGCCTCTTTTCTTGTAGATGAACTGAACAAGAAAAGAAAATATATTGCAGATAATATTGATGAGAAGAGTGATTCGATAAAAGCAATTCTTACGAAAGACCTGAACATCATTCAAACCACTCTTCAAAACGATTATTACAAAAGGGGATTCGAAAAAGAACTCAGCATGCAGTGGACTCTAACAACCTTTACTCCTGAGTTCGACAAGAAATTAGAAGATTTCCTTGCGGCCTACAAGAAATTTTATTTGGAGGGTTACAACCGCGCAGTGGCCGCGCGTGAAAAAGTGATCTTTAATCTGGAGAGCGATAAAAGTGAGGACTACAAATTGAACGATTACAAGAACCGATACTTCAATGAAAGTCTTGCAGATCTGGTTCAAAACATCTCAGAGAAGAACAGGATATTGGAGTATAACGGTCAACTGTTTCAGCAGATCAACCCTATCTTCCTAAGTCCCAACCCTAAAGGACCCTTGGATTATCGGGCTCATTTCTTTGCTCCTGAAAAAAATCTGTTTGGACAAACTATCAGTACCTACACCTTCAATATGCTGGTCATTTGGTTAATGACCATTGTACTGTACATTACCCTTTACTTCGAACTAATGCGAAAACTCATCAATTCGTTCGATAAAGTGCCTGGCAAAGTGAACTTGCCCAAAGTGGGCTTACCAAAAAAGAAATAAAGCAGGCAAGTAACTTTTTGGCTGAGAGTTCTTAATTTTTAACTTTGTAAACGTTTAATTTTATCGCTATGAGAATTGTACTTATCGGGTTCATTCTGGCAATCTTGAGTGCTTGCGGATCCGGGAAAAAAACAGACGAGCAGGCTTTCTTGGAAGACCTTGATTCTACCAAGGTGGAAGGTCCCGCTATTTCAGAAGAAGCCATTGGCGTTATCCTTGAGCAAATCCCCAGCCCGCTAGAGATCTCTATGCTCTTAAAAGAGTCGGGTAAAAAATACAATGCTGGTTTCCTCAATCCATCCGATAATATTTCAAAATACAATAGCAACTATAAGAAGGCGCTCAATTTGGGAGTTTACGGTACCGACTTAGGATACACCAACATCTACGAGCAAAATCAGGACGGTGTTAAGTACATGGCCTCCATAAAAGAGCTGGCAGACGGGTTGAATATCGGTCAGTTTTTCGACATTGAAACGATAGGGCGACTCGCCACAAATAGCAAGAATCTTGATTCTCTTTTGCTGATCACAACCCAGAACTTTAACAGCATTAATCACTACCTACAGACACAGCAACGTGCTAACCTTAGCGTTTTGTTTTTAACCGGTGGATGGTTAGAAGCTTTGCACATTACTTGCGAGGTAGCTACTGCGAATCCTGCAAATAAAGAACTTCAGGAGACGATTGGTGAACAGAAAATCATTCTTGAAAACATCAAATTGCTCCTTTCCTTCTATAAAGACACTGACCAAAATATGGCATCATTGTTGGCTGATGTGGAAGAATTGAAAAGGATTTATGACAAAGTTAAGATTACCTACACCTACAAAGAATCAACTTTTGAAGTGGTTGATGGGGTGATGATGATTAAAGATAATAGCACCAGCACTATTGAAATCACACCAGAAGACATCGCCAATATCAAAGCAATGGCAGGTACCATTAGAAATAAGATAATAAGCTAAGTTAATAAGGAGCCAATATGAAAAAGTTAATTTTTATTGTTCTATCCGTTTTCGTTCTAAGCACTTTAGAGGTCATCGGGCAGTGCAACTCAGAAGCGCTAAGTAATCAATGCATCCCGAAGCTTATCACTGGCTTCAATTTTCTTAAGAGTTACAAAATTGAGAAAGGCGCTAAGGACTTTGTTGAATACTCTTATGTATTCACCAAGGGCACTCAGTATATGATTAACATCTGTGCCGCTACACAACCAACGGATGGTATTGTGGTAAGTCTTTATGATTCAAACCGCAATAAAGTTGCAACCAGCAAGCTTAATGGTCAGTTCATTTCTGCCATTGCTTATCCTTGCAACACTACTGGTATTTATTACATCCAGTATACCTTCGATGGCTCTACCGGATATTGTGGTGGTAGTGCATTAGGATTTAAACGCTAAGCACCAACACCATTAAAAAAAGGCTTCCTCAAAAGGGAAGCCTTTTTAGTTTACACACATCTTATCTCCATGGAACAGCACGAGTTACAATTTCAATTCAAATCAAGATACTTTAAGCTTGGAAAGCTTGATGCATCCACCACGCAGCTCTGGTTTGTTATTCATGGCTATGGTCAATTGGCAGAATTCTTTATTCGGAAATTTAAAATCTTAGAAGACCAAAACATCTGCGTAATCGCGCCAGAAGGTCTCTCCCACTTTTATCTGGAGGATGTAACAAGTCGTGCACAGACCGGGAATAACCGTGTTGGTGCTTCATGGATGACAAAGGAAAATCGGCTAAGTGATATTGAGAATTACCTTGAATACCTTAATAGTATTTTCGAAAAAGAGGTCGGGGTAAACACCAGTATGCGCATTACAATTCTTGGTTTTTCACAAGGTGCTGCTACAGCTTCACGATGGATAAGCGCTGGCAAAATTAATTTTCAACGACTTATATTATGGGCTGGTATCTTTCCTCCTGATATCGATTTTAATACCACGAAAGGAATATTAAAAGACAAAGAGACCTATCTGGTCTATGGAAAGAGTGACCCGTTTATAAATGATGCCCGCATTGCAGAAATGGAAACACTTATTACTCAACTAGGCATTTCACCAGAGACAAAAGTATTCGAAGGTAAACATGATATTGACGCTCAGACGTTACTGACTTTCTTGTAATAAATCGCTGTTAGTTAATGATCGTCCATTGGTAGAAAATCTAAAATCACTTATCAACAATCACTAGTCACAAATCAATTAGAGCTCTAAAGATTATTAATTTCTTTTCACCAATGTACTGCTTCCCTGCGCTGTCGGAAACACAGTGATATCAGCCAGCACAACGTGAGGTGGACACGATAATGTATAGAGGATGATATCAGCAATATCTTCGCCCTTTAATGGTGTCATTCCTGTGTATACATTTTTTGCTTTCTCTTCGCTTCCCTTAAAGCGAACAAGAGCAAACTCGGTTTCCACCAATCCGGGGTTGATGGACGTTACCTTAATGCCAAATGGGTTTAAGTCCATGCGCATGCCACGGGTTAATGCATCAACAGCAAATTTGCTGGCGCAATACACATTGCCATTGGGATATACTTCCTTTCCGGCAATTGACCCAAGATTGATAATGTGACCTGATTTACGTTCAGTCATTCCAGGCGTAACTTCTCGCGAAACATAAAGCAATCCCTTTACATTGATATCGATCATAGCATCCCAATCTTCAATGCTTCCGGTTTGAATAGGATCAAAACCATGCGCATTGCCAGCATTGTTGAGCAATACATCAATTGATTTCCATTGCTCCGGTAGCGATTGGATGGCCTCCTTCACTCCGCTATAATCACGGACATCAAACGAAAGTGTTGTTACGTCTGTTAAGGACGACAATTCTTTACTCAGATTCTCCAATCGATCCTGACGTCTTCCACACAGAATCAATCTGAAACTATTTTTTGCGAGCAAACGGGCCGTTGCTTCACCAATGCCTGATGTTGCTCCCGTGATGAGTGCAGTTCTATTTTGCATGCTATTGAAAAAGAAGATACAAGGTAATGGTGTTGGTATTAACCCGCTGAAGTGGTTGACCGTATATATTGGTAGTGTTGTCTAACATATTTACGAGCCCTCGTGAATATCTTAACTCCGGAGAAAATTTAAACAGTGGAAAATAAAGATCAAAACCCAGGCCTGCTTCTAAACTCAAATTCGTTCCCTTCACTTCAAGTGTTTCTGCAGATTGATCCAGTTTCTTTTTCCCAGATGCATCAATGGCAGGTTTTATTCCACCAATCATATACATTCTAACATTGTCTCTTCGCTCTGATTTGTACTTTAATAAAATTGGAAATTCAACCATGGTTGTTTCTACCAATTGATCATCATGCGTACCGTCAATGTATTGGTACCGGATTTTATTTTCATAAAATGCTACTTCTGGTGTAAGGCGAATATCAAAAAAATCCGCAATGCGATAGTTCACGATAAACCCGAGCGAAAATCCAGGTGACCAATCCGGAACAACAGAATTCAGATTCACCAAATCAGGACTGTTGAGGAATTTTTCAGAATAGTTTAATTGAAAAGTAGTGGTGTGAAGTCCAATAAGAAATCCATACGTAAGTTTCCGCGCATCGTAGTTCGGATTATTCTTTCTAATCCAACGCGTTTTTTGTTGTGCCTCACTTTGGAAGACACAACAAATCAATGCCAGAACAAGAATTACTTTGTTCCGGTGTAGATTGAGCTGATGCCAAACGTGAGTGTTCTGCATTGTGTTTCGTTAAATCCTACGCGCTGCAATACCTGAATAAAATCGTTACCGTCAGGAAACGCTTCTACTGATGCGGGAAGATAAGTATATGCTGCCTTATCTGCCGACACCATTCTACCAACGCCCGGTAAAATGCTTTTGAAATAGAAATTATAGAGTTGTTTGAATGGGAAACTGCGGGGTTTGGAAAATTCCAACACCACCAGCATACCACCAGGTTTGAGTACACGCTTGATTTCGCGCAAGCCAAGTTCCAGGTTTTCAAAGTTCCGTACACCAAAGGCAACGGTTATGGCATCGAATTTATTTTCTTCGAAGGGAAGATTTTCCGAATCGCCCTCCAGCAATTCTATTTTCGATTCCAGTTTTTGATCGTGAATCTTCACTCGGCCCATATCCAACATGCCGGTCGAAATATCCACTCCGATGATTTTATCCGGATTTAGTACTAAAGCCTGTATGGCAAAATCTCCTGTTCCAGTGGCAACATCAAGAATTAATTTCGGGTTTTTGGACCGCAATAAATCAATGGCTTTCTTTCTCCAAAGCTTGTCTATTCCCAGACTTAAAAAATGATTGAGAAAATCATAGCGATGGCTAATGTTATTAAACATTTTGGCCACCTGCTCTTTCTTTGACGTCACTTCTTCGCTGTAGGGAACTACCTTCATTTAGCCACTTTTCCGTTTATAACAAGGCGGAAAGTTAGAGGGTTTAGTAGTATCAACGAAATTACTTTTGCAATACCTTGAATTCTACCCGTCTGTTAAGCTCGCGGCCTTCATCTTCATCATCGTTGCTGGCCAATGGCTTGGATTTACCATACCCTACAGCCTGAATTCTGCGCGAATCAATGCCCTTCTTGGTCAAGTAGTCTTTAACAGCCTCTGCACGTTTCTTCGACAGGAACAAGTTATAAGCGGCAGTACCAACAGCATCGGTATGACCTGCTAATTCGATGATCATACCTTCATTTTGGCGCATCATATTCTCCAACTTATTCAGTTCGGTATATGCTTCTGTTTTAAAGGTCGCTTTATCAAAGTCGAAGTAGATGTTATGCAAGATGGAAGAAACTCCAACCACCAACTTCCGCATTTCAATTTTGCGATTGATCGTTTTCTCCTTTGTAGTTGCTCCTTCTAGCTTCAATGTAAAGTTTTGGAATACATATCCTTCAAGCTCTACAGACAATCGATAATCTTTTGCTTTCGCACTAACAATACTAAACTCATAAACACCATTCCCTTGTGGTGATGAACCTACCACTACATTATCTTTTGCTCCCTGAAGTTTAATCTTTGCTTCGAGTGGACTCTTGTCTGCAGCATCAACTACCGTTACAATATATTTTATTGGAATTAATTCTTTCTTCGGTTCAACAGGCGGCTTTTGAACAGGGGGCTTTTCAACAGGTGGTTTTTCAACAGGCGGAACAACAACCACTGCCGTTGTAGTATCTTTTGGTACTTCTACAGGTGGCACTTCTACAGGAGGCTTTGCTACAACGGGTTGTGTATTCTTCAAACCTTCTGGTATTGTAATCATATAAATATCCAGATACCCCATACCATCTTCACGCACAGATGAATAATAGGCACGCTTGCTGTCTTTTGAAGACACAAAATATATATCATCATCAGGAGTATTGATCGGATAACCTAAGTTAACCGGATCGCCCCACTCGTTTGTATTGGGATTGTACGTATTTTTAAAAACATCGAATCCTCCCATTCCTTTGTGACCTTTGCTGCTGAAGTAAAGCGTTACATTATCGTAATCAATAAATAATCCATCTTCATCCAGATCGGTATTAATCTTCGGACCAACATTCTTTACGTTAGTCCATTCACCTTTACTGTCTTTGGTAGCGCGATAAATATCCAACCCACCAAAACCACCCGGCCTGTTACTGGAGAAGTAAAGTGTTTTTTCATCTTGTGAAATAGTAACTGATTTCTCTGCAAAACTAGAGTTAATGATACCCGGCAGCGGAGCGGGTTCACCCCAAACACCAGTGGCATCACGCTCACTGAAATAAATATCTCCTCCACCATCATCTTTAAACTTAAACAATGTACTACCATCGGCAGACAAGGCTAAGTTAGAATCGTGGTAGGGTGTGCTTACAGGAAGCCCGATGTTCTTTGCAAAAGCCCATTTGTCACCGACTTTCGTAGAGTAAAAGATATCTTCCCATGGCTTATTATCATCCGCCACGTTTTGATTTAAGTTGTCATCTCTTCTACGTGTGGTGAATACAATCTCGTTTTCGGCCTCGTTTAATACAGGCCCATAGTCTTCAAACTCCGAATTGATCTCTCTTCCAATATTGACAATAGAAAAATCTCCAGGATTAGCCACAAAGTCTTTTCCGTTCTCACACTCAAAAATTCCGCGATCAACACTTGCTAAACTCTCCCTATCCTTACCCTGATAATTCGGTTTGCTGGCCAGCTTAGCTTTATACAGGTTATAATATTCGATGGCCTTTGTGAAGTTCAAACCATATTGATAGCTTTTTCCTATTGAGTACAGAAGATCAAAACGATAGTCAGGATCCTGTCTGTAAACGCGTAAAAAATACTTGGTAGCCAGCTCTTTTCCGATGGTCATTAAATGATATCGACCTGCTTCGTAATTGGCTTTTAAGAATGTAGAGTCAAGATCAGCCGCTGTGGTAACGAGGTCCCGGGCATCGTCAATCGCCTTTGTTGCCTCCATAATCAGATCTGCTTGCTCCATCAATTGTTGGGCAAGTTCTTTAGGATCTTGCTGGCTGAAACCAGGGGTGAAAAGCGCCAATGAGAGAGTTAAAAAAATCAGTACTCTTTGGATACTGCGCATTGCTAAAAAAGTTTTGTAACTAATATATGAATAAAAAAGTATGTCAAGATAGCACAAGTTAGTAAAAACTATGAATTTCGGTACATAATAATGTAAGCATAAGACCCACGACCAGTACAAACTTAGTATTTTACGCCTCAATCATTACTTTAACCATGAAGATTAAACAGGCCGAGTTCATATCCAGCTTTGCGGATGTCAAAAAATGCCCTCCGCCAGAGAAGCCTGAGTTCGCATTTATCGGCCGATCCAATGTGGGTAAATCATCCCTCATTAACATGCTCACTAATTCAAAAAAGCTGGCCAAGACTTCTGTTACCCCCGGTAAAACTCAAACTATCAATCACTTCCTGATCAATCAGAACTGGTACCTGGTCGATCTGCCGGGCTATGGTTACGCCAGCGTTAGCAGAAGTACACGACAGGGTTTTGGCAAAATGATAGAAGACTATGTACTGAAGCGCGAAAACCTTTCCTGTCTTTTTATTTTAATCGACTCACGATTAGAGCCTCAGAAAATTGATCTGAGCTTTATTAGTTGGGTAGGTGATAAGGGTGTACCCATGGTTATTATCTTCACGAAGGCCGATAAACTTTCAAAAGGTGATCTTCAAAAAAACATCAATCTCTTCAAAAAAAGATTGCAAGAGGATTGGGATGAGCTACCTCCGATGATCACCTCGTCTTCTAAAACTAAAACGGGTAAGGAAGAAGTGCTTATTTGTATTGAGGATGCGATGAAGGTTGCAGAATAATGGCTTCAATAGATTAAGAACTACCTATTAAAGACTAAGGCTTTCAACTGTTGACTTTACAATCATTTCTTTAGATTTGCCTCCTCAAAAAACTAAACATGACTTTAGCAGATATAGCAACACTTTCAGGCAAGGGCGGACTTTATAAAGTAGTAGCCCCAACAAAATCGGGCGTAATTTTAGAATCGTTAGATGAAACCAAAACAAAGATCGTTGCTACGGCCAGCAATAAATTATCACTGTTGCATGAGATCTCCATTTACACAACAAGCAAGGAAGGCACCGTAGCATTAGAAGAAGTATTGAAAAAAATTCACAGCGAATTCGGAAACGATTTGGGTGTTGATGGAAACTCTGATGGTGTTGAACTGAAAGCCTTTATGAAAGCCGTTGTTGCTGACTTCGATGAAGATCGTGTTTATGTTTCCGATATCAAGAAGTTGATAAAATGGTATGGTGTTATTTCAAAATACGCTCCCGAGATTTTGGGATAGTTCAGTTCATGGCTAATGGCTGGCAACTTTCTACCATTGAAGTGTTCCCTTGCAAAAGTATTAGAGTTTTAATTTATTAGGATTCTGGCGCGTGTCTTGAATCGTGACGATTTCAATTTCTTCTTTCTTTGCCTTATAATACAACGCTGTGTGCTTCGTTACTACACATCTGCGAACAGCTTTCTTTTTAGAAGAAGCTTCATACATATGGGGTGTTTTCACAATCTGTTCAATCTTCATACTCAATACTCCTAAGAACCGATCGCGAATTCTTACTGACCATTTCGTTTCCAGATAAAGGACAATGTTGTCAAGGTTTCGCTCAGCCCTTTCGGAGATTGTCACCTTCATATTACTATCGGTACTTTAGTAATGCCTTCTTAAAATCTTTTTTACGCCCGGCTTCCAAATCAGACAAGCCTGCTTCAATATCTTCCTGTTGTTGTGTTGTAAGGGAATTCCACCAATCTGCTTCAGCTTCTTTTCTCAAACCTTCCACTTTTTTGATAAGCTTCTCGTCCTGCAGTCGGCTAAGCCACTCAATGAGTTCTATTTTCTTTACGGCTATATTCATACCTGTTTTCTTTGATGATAAAGATAACAATTCCGTTTAAAAACAGTGCGCATGCTAAGTGTGATTACTAAGGGAAAAGAAAATCCGACACTTGAAAACGATTTAGGTGTTGATGGAAATTCTGAAGGTGTTGAACTAAAAGCATTTATGAAAGCCGTTGTTGCTGATTTCGATGAAGATCGCGTATATGTATCCGACATCAAGAAATTGATAAAATGGTATGGCGTTATTTCGAAATACGCTCCCGAGATTCTCGGGGCTACAGTTTAATTATTTGTCAATCGTTAACAGTAGACTTGCTGAAGTTGTACGTTTATTCTTCCAAGGAAAAATTTGATAAGAGTGAATGATCAATAAGAGATTCTACAATTTGCCAAAAGCAAGACTAGAATTCAAGAACTATTTTTTAGCGATCTTCTTTTTCATCGGAAACTCAAAGCCAAAACGAATGTTCACTTTGGTAGGATAAACACCATTGTGCTCGTGCAGGAAATTATAGAGTACCTGAAAGTTACCTTCAATATGACGACCTGCCTTGTACTGTTTTAGAACTCCAAGATAGAGCCCAGGTATCCAAACCCCCTTTTCTGAATCAGTAAGTTTCACATTTGTAATAGGATTATATGGTACCGTGTTCATCCACTCGCCTTCCGCATGAATACTAAAGCCACTGATTACTTTATAATCCGTCATCACCCGATATCCAAACGCGTTGTGCTGATGAACAGGTTGAACCTTGTTGTTAAACTGCATACGATACGTTGCACCTAAGCCTCCTCGCAAACGACCGGTGAACCGATACATAGCGAAGGGAGAAATATCGGCCATGGTTAATCCGCTCATCTTAAAGAACTGAAAATTTACTCCGGGTACTACGCGTTCAACAAGTGGTTTACCTTTCATGGCATTTGGAACATGCTTGGGCAAGTAGCGGCTATCGGGTATGCTTCCGTACTTTTTCTTGAGCTTTTCCAATTTGGCAACACCGGCTTGTAATTTCTCTTCCTGCCCGGCAAAATAATCGGGTAGTTCTTTCATCGCTAGATCCTTTACCGCTTTTTTAGCTCCATCTTCATTCATCTTGGCAGCGGCTTCCTGATATTGCATCAAAACATTTTTTGTAGCCTCCGCTTCTTTTATTTGTGTGGCTGCTCCTTTTAGTTCGCTGCTATTCATCACAGCATTTTCCAGTTCCTTCGGCAAGGCCTCCACCTTTTCTGCATTACCACTGGTTATGTTCTTAAGATCCTTATTGTATGTTTCTATTTTATCGGTAGCCGAACTGATCTTTTGCGCCTGACCTTTTATGGTTTCAAGTTCTTTGTTAGAACTAAGCTCGCTTATTTTTTCTTTTGGCAATTGACTAAGCTTCGAGGCCTCATCACCAATATTCTTTACATCACCAGGCATTTCTACTTTAGGTATATTAACATCTTTACCGGCAGAACCGATACCGCCAACATCCGTGTTAACATTACCACTCAAATTCGGAGTATTTATACTGGTGTTGGGAAGATTGATATTATCCTTTGCTCCAACCTTTATTTTATCAGCACCAAAATTTAACTGATTGTCACTGCGTGGATCTTTTACATTTAACGACAGCGAATCCATAAAAGAAGTTTTTTTCTGGATGGTCTTCTGCAACGCCATTTCTTTCTCCCTGATCTTTGACTCTAAACTATCCGGAGCATTGCTAAACCTTTGAATCTTTTCTTTCACCCCCTCAGACACGCTATCCGCTTTGTCATGAGCACGTTTTTGTTTCCAGCGTTGCGATATACTGTCTAACCGGGCCTTGTATTTCTCAGTAGGTAAATGCAGGGTGTGCAAGCTATCAATGGCATGACCAAGTTTCTGAACTGAGCTATCGAATTTATGATAATAATTTTTCGAAAGATTCTCAACACTATCCAATTGGTGTTGAAGTTGGGTTGATGATTTACCTTTCGCTTTTAATGAATCTAATTTCTGGCGGAGTGAATTCTTGAATTCTGTTATTTTTGAATTGGTGGAATCCAAAACATGCACTGCACGCAACTGCGCACTATCCGACTTTGAAATTGTAATATTTGATATCTGATTTATTTTATTGGCAGACGTAACATCTGGTGCGCTCGAATCAGGCACGCTCTGACCTTTTGCCACCAAAATGAGGAGGCTAAGGAGCGTAACCAAAATCGCGCTGATGATATGTCTCACTTTTTTTACTTCAGTTTTATAATTACAAAATTCCGAATTATCATTAACTACCTGCTGCAGTAATTACCCGAAGCAAGGCTAATCCTACCGCTACACCTATCATTGCCACAGTTGGGTTATTGTACAGCATTTCTGCGCTGTGTTCAAGGCAAATGATTTGCAACACCTCAAGCGGAACAGTTTCGTTATGACATTGCACAATTACGCTCTTCATCTTACCATCCTGATGTAAGGTGTAAGTCATTACATCATCTCCATCTTTTTGATAACGCCAATGATCATAACCAAGCTTTTCGCGAATGAACATTCTACCATCTGGCAAAAGAATAGCATTACGATTTTCGCCACTCAAAAATACAGTAGCCAGTACGCTGTCTTTCGAATTAACTATTGTTTTAACTTTTCCCGATTTTCCATCTTGAATGACCAATCGATAATTTACACCTTTGGATTGTACCGGTCTCTCCTTTACTCCGCTAACATTGCGTTTATAACCATCGAAACCAATAATGGTTTTACCACTGCTCATCTGCACATACTTTCCTTTGCGGTAATATTCAAAGGTGCTTTCCTGAGCAGATAAAACATAGGATGCTGAAAGAAATAATAATAACAGTAAACATTTATCCATAGCCCTTAAAAAAAAATGTCCATTCTCAACAACTTCTTCATAAGCTATGGCTTAATGATTTTACCTATTATAAAATTTCTCGGGTAAGGAACTTTTAATCCTTAATATCCACATTCATATTGAACTGTAGTGCAGACTTCCTAGGTATTATTCTGTCAGATAAGTTTTTTCAAACTCAATTTTTTTTTTATAATATAATTGAACAGCGCTATCCTCTCCTTCTATAAGATTTTCATAATACCCATCAGAATAACACAATTCATAATATCCCCAAATGGCTCCCATTTGACTCTCTACTCCGAAAGTTCTAAAGTGCCAATCAACAAATAGCCGACTATCGACTATCTGGAAGAGCTGAAAAGGATACAAATGTGGAATTCCATCATCGATTAAATATGCTAGACTTCCTTCCCATAAAGACATCCCCATAACCAAATACTCCTTCCCTATTTCAACACCAAATTGTGATGATGAAGAGTAACCAACAGGCATCCTATAATTTTCATAAGCCTTTCCAGTATTATAAATACATTTTACTTTCATAATCAACCTATCATTTTAGTTTAAAATCATCAATTCCAACCATTTTTCCCCATTTATCAAAAAAGGCATTGAAATGCATATGGATCTTTCTGCCACTTTCCAAAACTTTTGTAGACTCCATCTTTGTCCAGCCCCACCATCGAGAATCAGTCAATCGATTAAAGCCTGGTATTGGTGAACCTAGGCTTGGATTAGCTATTAATTCCTCCAGTGCCATCTGTTCAGCCACGTCAGTAACTTGTTTAACTGCTGTAGATCCTCGACCCATCGGCACTAGCATCGCGGCAGTTGATAAAAAACCTATTTGCCTTTCCTTATACGAGGCGTAGGTATCATCTAAATTGTAAATATCGTTACCAATAAATGCTTTGAGAAAAACAGTTGATAATCCTATATAAGCTCCATTAACGATACCGTATGTGAATGAAGAACCAGGAATTGAAGAAGCATTCCATCGCGCAAATATATTTGGCTTGGATGGATTCAGAAAAGTAGTTGGTTGAGTATAGCTCGCTAAACTTATTGAAGGCATTCCTAAGTCAACACTTGGACTATTCCATCTTCTCAACTGGGCATCCGTTGCGTTTAGACCATCAGAACTTGCTAAACTCGTAAGGCCAATCATACCATTATCGGAAATCAGCCCATTTATTGCCGTTACACTAAAATGATCCAATACGGTATAACCTTGCGCCCTAAGCAATTCGCACGTTTCACATCCACCATCAGGATCAGTTGTTGTATTCGGTGTATTGCCCATGGCCATATAGGGCGAAGCATGCTCCCCATACGGATCAGGACTAAGCCATCTGCCAAACCGTGCATCATACATTCTTAACTCAAACTCATTCCAGCCTGTGGTTAAATCTTTCTCGCTGAACTGCCCCTGGAACCCATAGCGATAAGGCTCTATCTTTATTTGGCGGTCTTCCATGGTTAGGCCATAAGGATAAAAGTCGCCACCCGCTACAAAGGGTGAGTGCAATTGTGTAATCGCCAGGTCATCAAAATAAACACGGTTTGCTGAATTGCTGTTGTCGTTTACATATATATATAAATAACCTGGTGAGGGTATAGTGATAGGCCCAATGGTGATGAGCTGTTTGTTCCAATTCGCTGCGGAGGTAACTGGCATTGCTGCCATTGGCACGCTTACCGGATCAGGCACCATGTTACCATCAAACATTATCATATTCAGATAGGCCGCTGGTACATTGGTGTCAGATGAACCTGCCAATCCTGAAAATCCACCTCCTGCCAGTGCACTATTAATGGCCGTATAGATTTTCCCTGGATCGCCCGGGGCGTTAATTACACCTCCAAAAGCCGAAGTAATGGCACTTATAATGGTGGAACTGGCGGTGGTACTGTTATAACCTGTACCCCCCTCGTAGTAAGCATACGTACTAATGCTAATTACATCACCAGGGGCTACTTTTATAATGGAAGCCGGACCAACCGGGCGCGCATTGTTCAGAAAAATGGCTTCGTCACCACCTGGAGTATTGTTTGCTGCTGCGGTGGAAGATTGGGTTCTGGGTGCAATATTTTTAAAGAGCTTGTCTTCCGCAGTCATGTTTTCTGTTTCCATGGTAGCGGTAATGGTTTCCGTAAACGGTGCACCAATAACTGCCCGCACATTTCCTAAATGGTCATTCATTTCATAGAATGTAGTTTTACCCGGTTTGTATTCACCTAAGCGGCTGCCTCCATATACGGGCACTTCAACTAGAGTAGGTGTAGGGATAGCGGTTGTCTTCTCATAAATGGCCAGAACATTGCCGGATACATCGTGCACATAGCAAGTGGTTTTCACCACGGCATCACCAGCATCATTATAGTTTATTTTCTGAATCCGATCTCCACGATCATCATATACAAATTTTTCAACGGGTATAGTGGTTGGTGGATTGGTTGATGGATTCGTGACTTTTCTTACTTCACTCACCAACCCATAAGCATTGTAGAGTACATTTATGGTATTGCTCGCTTCGATGTAACTGGTCATCTGCCCGATCGTATTGTAACCGTAGTCTACCAATATGGAGCCACCATCATTAACCTTATCTAGTTTATTAGTATTCAGGTCATAGTCATATGTATAATTAGCTATAGATGTACCGGTCTTGTTGTAGCGCACCATGCTTTTTATGTTTCCATTCTTATCGATTGGAATTGCTCCCATTCCCTCTTTGTATGCTGTGAGAGATGGTGCAGTGGTGTAACTTCCGTTAGTTCCGGTAACGGTTCCCCACTGTGCATTCTGTAACTGATTGCGGCTATCGTAGGTATAATTGTATGATCGCTTTATCGGTGTGTTGTCGACTGGCGTAAACCAACCCACACCCTTAAGAGTGCCGGCATAACTATTTGCTGAGCCAGAAGGTGAAACATTACCCGCATTGTGACCACCACTGGTAAAGTCATTATCAAAATAACTGAGGGTAAGTCCAAAAACATCTTTAGAGAACGTGCTGTGAGCACCTGCTATACCATCAGCCCCTGGATCATTGGTTACATCCATGTGGTTAATGGATTTTAATGCGCCTTGCAGGGTGTAGGTATAATCAATACCCTGAAGATTATTGGCAAGCTCCACGCGCTTCAGTGGTCCGTGCAAATAGTAATAATATTTAGCCTGTAGTGTTTTAGTTGTTCCATCCAGGCTGGTCTCTGCCTTAATCAGGCGATTATCAACATCGTAAGTATAGTAATGATAAAACTTGTCTGTTTGACCACTTTGATAAATCGTCTGAGTCACATTGCCGAAGTAGTCGTAGGTATAGTCAACTGTTTTATATCCGATGTCGGGTAACGATTGTTTTGACCATGCCAGCTGACCAAACTCATCGTAGCTATACCACGTAGTGGCACTCGCGTTTTGCGTTTTTGAAATCTGGCCAAATAAATTGTTTTGTTGTGCATGAGCTGCATCACCAGCAGGTAAATCACTGGCCTGTTTATCGTATTTAATATAGGTATAATCGGAACACCTTGCCGGATCCAGCTTTGCTGATGTTCCTTTGAAAATAGCAGGATCCGTTGATGTTGTTATTGATTCAATATCCAACCCTCGGGGAATATCAATATCAATAAGATTCAAAACGCTGTAGGCTCCGGGAGTTGTGAGTATAGAGTGCGGCTCAAATACATAAGGATTTGTACCACTACCGCTGTATTCTCCAGATTCTACCAACTCTCCTGCATAATTGTAGTTAGTGTAGGAAAAACGTTTCGTGGTCGCATTGCGCTGCACCTGGTTTTCACTGAACCTAATTTTACCATCTGTACTATAAACGAATTTTGATGTGCCTTCATCCGGTGAAGTGGTTTCAATTAAGCGACCCAGGTGGTCGTACTTATAAGTTGTGACAAATTGCGGAGAGGCTTTGCTTGCAGTATTAACACCATTAGGTGCAACGCTTGCCACGAGCTGGCCCATATCGTTGTAATAGGAATAACTCCAGTAATCGTAAGCATAGACCGGGTTCGTATCGGGTCCAGACTTTGATGTTACGAGAGCAGTGGCCAATGTTTTTCCATCGGCATCTACAAAGGTTGCCGTTTTTTTATCATCCGGGTCCGTGCTGATATATTTATAACCAATACTGGTTGTAGGTGATACACTCTTTAAATCAATAGCACTGATATAAAAAATATTTTGCGGTGTATTGCTTGCTGGAGTATTCCATAAAACACCAACGCGAATTGCACTCGCGTCAGATGGTGCAGTAAACTTTACTGAAACCCACGCTTCATTGGCACTTCCTAGTGGAAGTAAAGGTCCTGGCCAAAGCACTACAGCACTCGAAGCGGAGTTGATGTATAAATTAGCGTTGGCAGTTGACGAACTGCTTCTGTATCCCTTTACTCTTAATATATAATCTTTGCCTGGTGTTGTAGTGATATAACCACCAATAGGATAAACACCTGGTGTACCTCCTATTTGAGTACAGGCTACGCTCACATATCCACCTGCAGAGCCTATTGATACACCGGCAGTTGCTGTAAACTGAGTTGTGGTGGTGGTTGATACATAGCCTAGTAAATTGGTTGCAAATGGATCGGTAGTAGAAACAAAGTATTGGCGAAGATCATAATAATGATCGAGTTCACCCACATTTATTTTAAACTCATTGGAAGTGACTTCATTTCCTAAACCCATTTTATAGGCATCGCCTGGTGCAGCAGACTTTGTAATTGTGGGATTGGGGCCTTCCGGAGTATAACTCCTGCTATAGGGGTAAGCAGTGGTAGGCGTGTTGGGTTCTAACGTGTTATTATTGCTGTAATACCAACCCACTGTATTGGGTTTAGTATTATCAACCGGTTTGGGATTATCTATTTCCCCGGTTAGTTTATTGGCGGTTGCTGGCAAATTAAAATCGGCATCACCATAGGGTTGCCCGGCAGCATTATTTACGAAATCGCTTTTGTATGCAAAATCATTGTCAGAAATGGGAGCCGGCAAAGTTGATGCGGCTGCATTATTATTTTTATCATAGATCGGTTGGGTTACCCAGATCATATTACCGGCTTTATCCAGCGATTGCGTTTGAAGGTTTTGACCAAGTCCGCTGGTATAAGAGCGCGCACGAGACAGTGGCTGACCATTTTGATCGTATGCAATTTCTTCTGACCAATTATAATAAATATCGTTGCATTCGGGAGTAATTGCAATGCGAGCATTAAATGTACTGCCTGTCGTAACAGCAAACCCTGGTTTTAATGTAACGCTGTGGGTTGCCTGAGCAAGCGGGTTTTGTGCCTGATAGCTATCCACATTTATATCAGTAGGGTTAGTTGTAACTTTTACTCCAACCGCTGCACTCCACAAATTAGTTATAGTTGATTTTGCTCTGATATAAAACGTTTGATCATTTGCATCAGCTACCGTATAGGTAGTGAAACTATTGTTTGTAAGAATGCCATTCGGGTCTGTGCCCTGCCAATACCATACGACATTAGCACTCGCGAGCGGAATCCCTACAGTTAACGTTTTAACTCCGCACGTATTGGTGGACAAAATTGGGACATCGGGTGGTGGAACCGTTTGGCCAAGCATGGAAAAGTTAATCAAACAAAATACTAACAAACATAAAATTCTATTAACCATAACTATTATTGATTAACGTTAAACCGTCTTAAATTACTCTTCGATTCGCTGATGAGCTTTACTCCGTATTGAATGGATTCTCGATACACCTTAATCAACTCACCTTTTTCATTTACTTCATACTTGGTAAATAAGTTATCATTATCAAGCACATATGAGAACGAAGAATAAGTTGGCGAGGTCGCAGTAAATTCAAAATCCAATGGCGGATAAACATTACAGGTCATAACTGCATCTACAGGCTGGAAACGAAAATCGTCAAAAACACCGAATGTTCTGGAAGTTTTCACACCGATCTCCAGGGTTGATGATGGTGGTGTAAAAATAAGGTCAATTCGTTGCCAGCTTTCGTTGCCGTTCATAACAACAGGTGAAGAAACAGTTTGTGATTGAGGTACAACTTCCACACCATCTGCTCCCTTGTAATAGAAAGTACCGGTGCCACTACTCGACATCCAAACAGATGCTTTATACTGTTTTGTGGTACTTAGTTCTGTGCTTTTAAATACAAAGCCATATCCCGAAGCCGTGACATAAAGTGCTGAATTGCCAGTGTGGACTGGCCCATTAACTACTGAACCATTAGCGCCTAACCCTACCTCACCACCAAAATAAGACATACCAGCAATTTTATCCTCGGCACTGCTGAAAGCAATTTCATTATATTTTGCATTGGTGGCACGCGATACGACTATGCGGTCACCATAGCCCATCTTTACACTACCATAAATGGATTTAGTATTATTGGGGCCGTTAAAACCTACGCCCTCCAGTGGCATTCCGTAATGATCAAATCGCGTATTCTCACCTAGATACTGCCAACCTGGGTTTGCCCCACTAAAATTAAACTCATCTGATGCAGAGAAATTTTGTGTGCCGTAATCAACCTGTAGTTTATCATATAATCTATCGTAGCTTCCCTTCCACGAATAGGCTGGTCCTTTTCGCCAAACTTTGTTGCTTTGAACTCCTTCATCTACATAATCCGTTCCGTTATGCTTTCTATAATTAGCCCAATCATTTCGCCAGGTTTGAGCCTCAGCACTTATCAACCCTAGCGAAGCACCCAAAGCATCGGAGCGATACACATACGTGGCAGCATTCTGCAGTAACATATTTTTTGTGATAACACTTGGCGGATTCCCATTTACATAAACATTATAGGCACTGGACCGCAATTCCGGATAAAACGTATAGGCAGGTTTTGTAACTGTTTTAACATATATCCCTAAACTACTTTTATCCAAACGTTGATTGGGGACCCCTGTAAACGGATCCCAGCTAAGATTCTCGGTAGTTGAAGAAAATCCGTCTTTGCTATTGATGATCTTTTTGAGCGCATAGGGACTCGTTACCACCGTTGTTCGAATTAATTTTTGAGACCACCCATTTACATCGGACGTAAAGTCCGTGAGTAATGTTCCTTCAGCAAAATAACCTTGATGATTGTTGACACCTTCGTTTAGTATATCAGGGGTGTAAATGAGTTGGCTTTGACTTACAACATTATCTAAGGCATCGCGTATTTGTATGGATTTTAACTTGCCAATTTTTGAGGTTTTATCCTGAATCGTAAAAAGCTTTTTATTAATATTTGTTGTTGAACCTTGATCAGTCATCTGATAAAAAAACTGAGAAGTATGCGGTGTTTCAAATTCAAACACCTGTTTAGAGTAAAAATCAGCATCGTTTGTTAGTTTACCGCTCAAAACCGAAACGACTCCATACATCACAGGAGTTTGTGGATATCTTAAATATTCATAGAAGCCTAAATTAGCCGGCAAAGTAGTTGGCTTGATATAATCCGGTTCCTGGGACACAACACCAGAGCTATTGTCGATTGCATCCTTATATAAATATCGCAGTTTATTCTCTTTACCAAACTCATCACGCATCACAATGGAGCCGACACGAATGTTGCCGCCTTTTTTGTTGGCCTCGATTTTTTGTATTGTCCCAGTATTATATTCAAAATTGGTTATACCTGTAACGTTACCACCGCATGAGTTAATCCCTAGGTAATCGCTAGCTAAAGTAATGGTAGTAGGAGAAACTGCTGAAACAACATAATCTCCTGAGTAATGAGGAGGCCTAACATAAACGGCACTATTGGGACACTTGTAGCTAACGTCACCTGAAATACGCACTTTGTCACCACTTACATAATTTGAAGTGTTAGGCAAAGTAATTGTTGAGAATAGGTTCCCGGGAAAACAGTACTCTGTATAATTTGTATTATTAAATGACTGCACCGGGCCCAGCAAAACTTCACCGGAAATAGACGAATATGTGTCTCGTTCATAATTGATGATCATATCACTTCCCAAAGGTGTAGTCACCTTTGTTAGTGACCACACGGATCCGTCATTACCCGTTGGGTCAGAAGTGGAGTGCGAGGAAACTGCAGCCGTTCCATTCGAATTGTACATGCCCCACCCGTCCCACAAATTTGTTCCGTAGTTTGGATTATTGTTATTGTATTCAAATTTATAATCAGGCACAACTTTTAAATCATTCCGGCCCTTAATGCTTATACCGAGTAACGTTAGTTTTCCCTTTAGAGGATTAATCGTAGTTAACGTATTAGGTGTATTCTTACACAAGTCGTAACTATAATTAAATAGCACTCTCTTTAAACAGTTTTTATTTACGTAATCTCTTGCATTACCTGTAAATTGTGAACTAAGGCAATTTTGTAAAACCGTATTTGAAAAATTCGGGATATTGTAAGGGGCTTGCTTTAACTTTTCATAGTGTTCCTTTTTTAATAAGCAGATTTCATCCAGTTTCTGCGGTGGAGTTATTTTATAAGCGTCCATAGCATCGCCCCGGTCACTTTTCATAAATAAAGCGATGTGCGATCGCGTTTCGATGCTATTCAGGTAATACAATTGTTTCTGACCTTTCTCATAGCCGGTGAATTTACCTTCAGGATCATCCATCGTACCAGTATATGGAACGCGCCATGCATAGCCATCGCTGTATTTACCATAATTCATTTTTACCCAGTAGCCCCAATCCCCCTCATCCGGTATCCCATTATTATTCCGGTCTACAAAGTCAGAACCCGTTATGGCAGTAAGAAGCCATGTACTTGCAAATGGTGCATATCGGGTGATTAGTGAACGTACTGAATTATCAGATTTTAATATAGATTCTGAGCGCTCATCATACCCATACACCGGAAGAGCAAAATGGAATGTTGTTCCATCAGCAGAGGTAATGTTATATGCACCAAGTGTATTACTTATATCAGGAAAAGGCATGGGATTGGTTAATAAAATATCCTGTGGTGCATTCAGGTAAGTTGACATTCCTGCTGCAGTGCTGACCGTAAGACTTAAATCATTCTTGGCCGTGATTGTACAATTGAAGGTAGCAGGGGCAGAAGGTGAGGCTAATATTACTTGTAATTTAATAGTATTACCGACCGTTAGCAGATCTAAGAACGACTTATCATTCACGGGAATGTTAGTTGCAAAACTAGTCATTGACGTTGCGAACGTGTTGGTAAAAGTGGAGACATGATTGTTCCTAAAATTATAGCGATCCGATGGATTGCTTCCATTATAAACATTGCTAAGAAAATCAACATGACCAACTAACCAGTTATAATTTCCATCCAAGTCACCATTACGGGTCCATTGAACATTATTGCCTTGCGGAACTTTTCTTTTATTAATATCAACATCATTGCGAATTCTTTGATTGGTGCTAAAAATATAGTCATTCAAAGTATATCTCGGAGTTCCCCCAATCGTATAGTTCATCCCATAGTTAAAAGACGATGGATCACTTCCATTGTTGCCAGTATGATAATAATATTGATTTGAGCTACTGCCCACATATGTGAAGGGAACCTTGTAATCACTCAAGAACGGGACAACCAAGTCTTTCGAATAGTTGGCAGCCATGTTTCTTGGCATCGACACAGAGCCAATTTCAAGGCGAAGTGGCTTGATTGAACCACTTATTCCACCAGCATTTACTGTGTAATCGTCCAACGCCAGTACCGTTGCCGGATTTTGCTGAGAATAGGTTTGACCTCCTTGTGCTGTAAAATTAACATCCGTTGCAACTCCCTCAAGACCAATATTCGGTCCCGTTTGATTTACTTTAGAATCAAATGTATATACGGATGAAGAAACATTATTTATAGTTGAGCCATAATTAGCTGTGACTATTCTTTCTTTGCCCATGTATAAAACTCCATACATATCATCCCTCCGTGTTTCGTCAAGCCAATACTTCCACGATTTCTCTTTGCTAAATATTGGCAATGGGAAGGTGAATAGAATTGATGACGCAAGACTCGCTTTCCAATGATTATTAATTTTGGTGCTACCGGGGTCACTTTTATTATATGACCACCTTCCACCAGTAGCAGCACCTGGAGTATTAACAGGCATGGCAAAGGAAATTGCAGTACTTATTGTTAAATCGATAGCAGCCTGCTTTGCTATTGAACTAAATGACGTTACTCCAGAAGTGCCATAAGACAATATAGTCATAGCAGCATTAACAAATTGAACAGGATCAAAAGTTACACCATTATCACCAACATGAACCCCCACTATACCAACACTCGTTTCATTGCCAAAATCAACTTCTATTATATCCAATAGATTTACATTCCCATGATAACCGGTTTGCGAATTCCAATCATCCTTAAATGGATGATTAAACGTTCGATTCCAGCCATTGACACCAGTAAGATCTTTAACAGAAACGTAATTAGGTTCACCGTTAGAATCATCAGGGTATTGGTTGATATTTCGCAAAATTGCTCCTGCATCAATATTCCATCCAAGACCGACCCATGAGGCTTCTTGCTCTGATCCAATACCCGCGTGATAGCTTAGAGGGAGCGAAAAACTTCCCTCTGGTCCTGGCACTTCCAAAATGGGAATATTAAAACCGAAATCACCAGTCATCAAGTTTACCATATCGGTAGAACCTGCAGCTTCATAGGAAGTAAATTCTGGCTGATGCCGGCCGCTAGTAAGTGCAAATGTATAGTATGGAGAAAAGATCGGTTGGATAAAGACTATCAATAAGAAGATTGAAATGGAACGGTGTATAAATTTGTTTCGCAGTAACTTCATAGTCAACTTAGTTTAATGTTGGAATGTTTTTTATATCACGCGTGTTAAATGAAAATTCGGTTAAGCCCGTACCAAATTCGGCATCGTCAAAACATAATTTTAATGATCCTGAATAGCGACTCACATTCTCTTTAAATACAACCATCACTGCAGTTCCTTCAGATATGCCAAAGGTGCGGGTGTAAACAGCATCCAGGGCATGTAGGGTGTCCGCATCATGGAGAATGAACAAGTCGTTGCTGATGTTGAAAGATAAATAATCTACTACCGCTTTAAATTTTGTCGGGTCTGATACGTAAGCATTCTCCAGTTCTTTACCCTTGCGTGAGAAATGCAGCATAAAATAACTAAGGCTGTCATACACTTGTTTCTGTTTTGCCCTCTCCTGCACGTCATGAATATCAGCTAGATCTCTGGCCCACACCAATTCGGTTGGCCTGTAAAACGCCTCTATTGTGAGATCATTTTTCAGTTCCATTTTATGCAGCCCATTCTCATCATTTGCTATATACGCTTTCAATTCCCCGGCCGTACCAATTTTTCTATTCCCACAAGATGAAATGAGGCTACACATCAAAAACAAAAAGATCAATCTATTCATGAACGACCAGATCCTAATTAGTATACTCTTTATTTAAACCTTCCAGCACTTTATCAGTAATATCCATACCCTTTTGAGAGTACACTATATTACCGTATTGTGTTGCTGCCATAATAATGGTATAGCCCTTTTCTTCACCATACTTTTTTATGTATTCATTTACTTTGCCCACCACTTGAGTGGTGAGTTCCTGATCTTCTTTTTCTACTTTCTCTGAAATAATTTGCTGATAGTTTACAAACTGCTGTTGCTTGGTTTGCAATAACTCCTCCGTCAACTGCTTCTCTTTAGCCGTTAACTTACTTTGTTTGGCCTGGTAGTCTTTGATTTTAGATTCAAGCTCAGACTTCAATGAATCAAGATTCGTTCTCCATACTGTTACTTTTTCTTCGTATGCTTTGCGGGCAACCTTCATCCCGGTGTATCCATTCATTAATTTAATGGAGTCAACATAGACAATACTATCCTTTGGCGTAAACTGCAAGACAATAAGTACCCCCAGGGCAATAACGGTTAACAGTTTAAAGACTACTTCAAAAATGGATCTATTCGAATTTGAATTGGTATTACTGTTTTTCATTTACTAGTTTTTTAATTTCTTCATTCTCTTTCTTCAACTCAATAACATATAATGTTAACTCCTCTACCTTCTTCAATAAAATGGCATTCATCTCTCCAACACTCAATCCATTTTCCTTAACATCCTGCGCGCTTGGCACACCTGGCAAGTGTTTATTAGCAATGATGAATTTTTCTAATTCAGATAAAGAAGGAAGTTTATAGGTAGATTCAAAAACGTAATCAGGCCAGCTGCCCTGCATCATTACCACAATTTCTTCGGCTATTATTTTGCCACCAACGGCAAGCTTATATCCGGTAGGAGCTAGCGCTGTTCCAATGCTCACTACACCAGCTGTAGTATAATTTATGTTCGTTCCTGAAGTTGTCCATTGAGACGAAGCGCCAGACACCTGCCATGTAGCAACGCCATTCGCATCAGACGTGAGTACTTTACCCGCAGCAAGTGTACCGCCCGTAATTTTTAATCCACCCGCTATAATAGTAGCTGTAGTACCCGTTCCAGCAAAAACCTGGGTTACTGCAGAATTTCCCAATTGAATCGTGTTACTGCCCGTAACAGAAGCGCCATTGCCTAAAGCTGTAGCATTTGTTAAAGCACCTGTACTTACACCTGCACTGAAACCGATTGCTGTGTTATTTGTCCCGGTAGTATTTGCATTCATCGCCTGGTTACCGATGGCCGTATTGCCGTCTCCAGTGGTGTTAGCATATAAAGCCTGATAGCCGCTAGCAACGTTATAATTGCCCCCATTCAAATTAAATCCGCAATAATAACCGGAAAGTGTGTTATGGCTACCATTGGTGTTTGAGTAACCGGTACCCCGACCATAAAATGAGTTATTCGACCCGCTTGTATTAGCATACCCCGAAGCATAACCAAAAAATGCATTACTCGAACCACCTAACGTTGCTGTTCCTGACAAAACACCAAACATTGAATTCGCAAAACCAGTACTTACCAATTTTCCTGAATTGTAGCCAAAAAAGGAATTGTCATTGCCTGAAACTACATCCCCGGCATTATATCCAAAGGAAGAATTGTTTGTACCAGTATTTCCAGCGTTAGTACCTGTAGCCGTGTTTGTTTGAGCATCTGCTAACACAAAGCAGAACATAAGCACAATTGAAAATAGAATCCTTTTCATAGTAAAGAGTATTAGGTTTTAAAAATAGCACAGAGAAAAACAAAAATATCGCGTAGAATCTCTCACAATAATTTCCCAACTCAGCGGCAGATATCGTCTAGCTGTCTAGTGTCGCAAAAATATTTAATTTTTTGATCAAATCTATTTGAAGTTGCTTAATTGTCAGGTTTTCCTTACTCATATATGCAGTTAAATATGATAGAAGAGTTTTTATATCGTTTGTGTTATCTGAGACCTGGAATGTTAAATCTTGCAGGATCAATGATCATTATTCGCTTTTCCAACCTATTTTCTCTAGCGCCAACCAGTATGGCCTCCGTGTAGCAGGCTTATAACTTCGGACACCCTCCCTAAAGGTCCCTATAATTTAACTAAGTTCTATTACTTGCTACAAAAGGTTGACTAATGCCTATTCGAACCTTAATTAAGGCTAGAGTGGACCATGGGTGGAGAGAGAGTGGACAAAGAGTGGAGAAACATCGAATCTAATCCGAACCCTGCACGACCCCAACCTGAATCTTAAACAAACTTAAGCGAACCTAATCTGAAATACCATTCATCGACACTTGCTATATAGGCCAACGAAAAAACGCTCGTCCTGGTCGTTGCAGCTACAACGGGTGGCGGGGTGAACGGCTAAATTCGCATAAAAACAAAATGTTATGGCAACGATAACAAACAATATTTTGGTTGATGGAATAAGCGGCAAATTTGGTAAGCAATTGGTATTCAGAACCCTCCGTGGCAAAACCTTTGTAAGTCCTGCCGCCCGTAAACCCAGCAAAAAGAAAGAAAGCGAGGCACAACGCAATACCCGTGTCAATTTCAGGGAGGCGACAGAATGGGCCCGGAGAATTTTGCGCGACCCTGAAAAGAAAGCGTATTATAAGCAACGCGCTAAAGCATTAAAATTGCCCAATGCCTATACGGCAGTCATTACGGATTATATGCGAAAACCGAAAGTAGTGAAGCTGCAGAATCGCGATACCATTACCTATAGCATTCACAAGCCGGGATTCACCATAAAGCAAGTACAGGTAATGGCCAATGAAGCAACGGCAGCCATACCACAAAAAGTAGCAATAAGCCAGCACAAAGACACCTGGTTTGTAAATTATAATCCCGAAGATGAAACAGCATCATTGCTTACGTTGATCATAATCGACAACGCATTGCAAAAGATTAAATTCGTAGATGTATTGATTTAATAGCACCGTCACGACCCCGATCGCCTTCTCCAGCTTATTCTTTGAGCCAACATAATGCCATTCCGGCAATTTGTGCCCCTGTGTTTAATTGAATTTACATTATAAAAAACGTATCTCTATATTTGGCAATCCTTTCTCACTCTAAAAAGCATGATGTCTAAATTGTATATACTGAAAAAAATAGTACCGTTAATCATCATCATGATTCAAACGGTGAATGTCTCTGCACAGGTATGGTCGACTCCGGTACTTGCAGAAGAAATAAATGGAGCCGATAGCAATATCGGTGCGTATTCTGGTTTACAAATTGTAAATGGCAATCCAGCGCTTGTTTATTGGGATGCTACTCATAATAATCTGATGTATAGAAGATCGAAAGATGTTCTGGGTAATGACTGGGAACCTGCCATTATTCTTGATTTAACCGGAGACGTTGGTCTCACACCTTCGTTTGAAATTGTAAACGGCCATCCTGCAGTTGCCTATCACGATTTCTCGAATGGTGACTTAAAATATATTCTGGCCAAAGATATAAATGGCACAGAGTGGTATCCTCCCCTAGTGGTTGATGATCACTTTGAAGTCGGCACCTATGCATCGATGAAGGTGGTGAATGGCAACCCTTCCATTTCTTATTTTGATGCTACCAATAATGACTTAAAGTATTGCCGCGCATTAGATAACAATGGATTTACATGGTCTGCTCCTATGTCGTTAGACGTTCAGGATTATGTTGGCATGTTTCCTTCCTTGCAGGTTGTGGATGGGAAACCCGCCATTGCCTATTATGATTATGTCGGTAATCATAATTTAAAATTTATTAGATCACTGGATGCAAATGGCACAGTTTGGGCAGGTCCTGTTGTATTGGATCAAACCGGTGACGTAGGCTATTATCCATCCCTGCAGGTTATTAAGGGAAGACCAGCAGTAGCATACTTGGATGCAACCAATGGCGATTTGAAATTTATCAGGTCATCTGATGCTTCTGGCTCTTCCTGGCCTTCTCCCATTTCGATTGATGTTGCAGGAACTACAGGGTTGTTTCCTTCCTTGCTAACCGTTGACGGATTTCCTGCTGTTACCTACTATAGCCGAACGAACAAGAATCTGAATTACATAAGAGCAACCGATTCATTAGGAACTGCCTGGTCTACTCCACTAGTCATCGACCTGGACGGTGACGTGGGCATACGACCTTGTATGCGGATCATCGAAGGTAATCCTGCTGTAGCCTATCAGGACAACGCGAACGGAACTCTTAAATACATGCGGGCAATAGATAAGGCTGGTCAATCCTGGGGCGGCCCGGTCTCTCTGGACGAAAATGGAGTTTCAGGATATGATGTAAATCTGCTGTTGGTAAATGGGAACCCGGCAATTGCTTGCTTTGGCAACACCGACTTGCGGTATATGCGCGCCACAAATGCTTCTGGTAGCGAATGGTCAAAGCCCGTTATAGTAGATTCTTCTGCCTATGTAGGTCGGTACGCCTCCATGAAAATTGTGGGTGGCAAACCATGCATTTCATACTTTGATGCTACCCACGGAAGGTTTAAATATGTTAGTGCTGCGGATGAAAACGGAACGGTATGGAACACACCCGTAACAGTGAACCGCCCGGGTTCAAATGGTATTGAAGGTTACTTCACAAGTCTGGCCGAGGTAAAGGGTAATCCTGCCGTTGTATTCACGGATACGGAGATCGAAAAGATTGTTTACATGCGCGCAGACGATCCTTCGGGCACAAGCTGGTCCAACTATACATATATCGCAGGAGAGGTGCTGGGCATAGGCCATTATAAATCGCTTCATGTGGTAAATGGCAACCCAGCAATTTCGTGTTACAGTATACATGGTGAACTAAACTATGTAAGGGCAACTGATGAGCTCGGAACCAGCTGGGAACAACCCATTAGTATTGATCCCACAACGGGCAGTGGCATGTATTCATCTTTGAATACGGTTAACGGTAATCCAGCTATTTCGTATTATGATGAAACCAATGGCAATCTAAAATATATACGAGCAACTGATCCAAACGGAACTACCTGGAACACGCCTGTAACAATTGAATCGGCTGGATTTGTTGGCAAGTATACTTCTCTCCAGATCATTGACGGCAATCCAGCGATTTCCTATTTTGATGCTACAACCCGATACCTGAAATATGTTCGTGCGCTGGATCCATCAGGAAATTCATGGGCTTCACCAGTATCAGTTGCACTAATTGGCGATCCGGACACAGCACCTTCTTCAGGAAGCTTTGGTATGTATATCTCGATGATTCCAATGAATGATGGGGCGGGCATTGCTTACTATAACGAAATTGAACAATTTCCCTTTTTCATCGGAGGGATAATGTGCGAATTGCCAACCTCACCTTCAGTGTCGGCCGGAAGTACCATACTGTGCCTGGGACAGAGCACAACCTTGAAAGTTAATGGAGCTTTGAATGATGCAACGCGGTGGCAATGGTATAAAGATGCATGCGGGGGATTGCCGGTAGGCGAAGGAGATGAAATAACAGTAACGCCAGAAACCTTTACCGCATATTACGTTATGGGTGAGGGCGGTTGCGTTCCTCCCGGAGAGTGTAAAGATGTTAGTGTATGGGTAAGCGAACCGCCCACGAAACCCACCATTACTTTAAATGACGATAACCCTGAAGATATTATCCTTGCAACATCAGGAGGAACAAGCTATCAATGGTTCAATTTTGGGGAACCCATATCGGGAGCAACCGATTCCATCTATCATGTTACTTCAGAAGGAAGTTTTTCTGCAGCCATTTTCTTCGGTGCATGCAGTAGTGAGTTGTCGGATCCATATGTCTTTGATATCCCCACAGGCATACCGTCATTAAAGGAGAACATATTCTTTTACCCCAATCCTGTAAAAGATTATCTCTTGGTTTCTTTGGAATCATTTCAAGCCAGTGATGAGCTTGAAATTCAGATTCAAGATGTGCTGGGCAGAACAATGAAAAAATTAAAGGGATCTGGAAAAACCATTCTTGAAGTTGACGTTCGGAATTATCCACAAGGAAATTATTTGTTATGGATAAACCACCCAAGTCAAAATAATGTAATAAAATTTATTAAATTAAATTAATCGCCTTCTCCACCATATTTTTCGAGCCAACATAAAACGGTGTACGTTGATGAAGTTCTTGTGGTTCAATATCTAAAATTCTTCCTGATCCATATGATGCCGCTCCTCCAGCTTGTTCGGCAACAAACGCTAATGCGTTACACTCATACATCAATCTGAGTTTTCCATTTACATCTTTTGCTGTGGCGGGGTAAATATAAATTCCGCCCTTCAACATATTGCGATGAAAATCCGCGACCAACGAACCGATGTAACGTGCTGTGTAATTTTTGTCTTTACAGAATTGAATGTATTGTTTCACTGGTTCGCTAAAGGAATTTGCTGAACCCTCATTAATAGAATATATTTTCCCGTCTTCGGGAATTTTCATGTTGGGATGTGATAGAAAATATTCGCCCAAAGTAGACTCGTATGTAAAACCATTTACACCATAACCAGTTGTATATACCAACATGGTTGATGATCCATACAAAACATATCCTGCAGCAACTTGCTCAGAACCTTTTTGAAGAATATCAATTTCCTGAATGGGCGTTCCTGCTGGGCTCTTCCTTCTGTAAATCGAAAAGATGGTACCAATCGAAACATTCACATCAATGTTCGATGACCCATCAAGCGGGTCGATGGCAATTACATATTTGCCTTCGTTGTTTAAATCAACATAGGTTTCTGATTCTTCAGATACCAACGCACAAACCTCTCCTCCTTTTGCCAATGCGCGAGTGAACCGAATATTCGCCAACACATCTAACTTCTGCTGATCTTCCCCAGTTGGGTTTTGAGAACCGACTGCACCCATAATATCAATCAACCCCGCCTTATTCACCTCACGGTTTACTACTTTAGAAGCCAGGGCTATGTCACGCAGTAATTGCGACAACTCACCGCTGGCAAATTGAAATTGATCCTGGTTGTTTTTTATAAACCGATCAAGCGCCAGACCGATAGATTGTGCTATTCGTGACGATTCGATACTTGTTGCGTTGGCTTTATTCATTGATCTTTGTCTGGCTTAATTTGGCACAAAGTTATATTGCAAACGATTGATTTCAATAAAAATGAAGGTTTTTAAATTTGGTGGTGCCTCCCTCAAAAACGCAGAAGGCATCCGGAACGTAGCGTCAATCATTCAATCGAACGCAGCAAACAACCTCTTAGTCGTGGTATCAGCCATGGGCAAAACCACCGATACATTAGAGAAATTAGTTGAGCTGGGGCATGCCAAGAAAAATTACCAGGCTGAATTAAGTGCATTAAAAAAAGCGCACGAAGTTGTACTTAATAATCTGTTTGTTCAGCCTGCTTCAGTTCATGCGGAGATGGAGAATATCTTTACTGAATTAGAACAAGAACTAAATTTTGAAGCCGATTTTGATCAGGTTTATGATCAAGTCGTTTCAAAAGGTGAATTGATTTCTTCTCTTATTCTTCATCACTATCTCCTTTCTCAAAAAGCAAATAGTCATCTGCTCGATGCACGAACCTGTATTCATACTGACTCCAGTTTTCGCGAAGGCAAAGTTGACTGGGCAATTACCTCAGCAAATATTCAAAACATTCGTTCTGTAATCAATAATAACATTGTTATCACGCAAGGATTTATTGGAAGTACTACTGATGGTCTAACCACAACACTCGGACGTGAAGGTTCTGATTTTACCGCAGCAATTTTTGGTTCGTCTCTTCAAGCGGAATCAGTAACTATTTGGAAAGATGTACCGGGCGTAATGAGCGCTGATCCTAAGCGAATTCCTTCTGCTGATGTATTTGATGAACTGCCATTCAAAGAAGCCGCTGAGATGACGTACTATGGTGCCAATGTAATTCACCCAAAAACAATAAAGCCATTGGCCAACAAAGGCATTACCCTATTGGTAAAAAACTTTGTTGATCCATCACTTCCCGGAACAAGAATTCATGAGTGCGTTGTTGAGAACTTACCGCCATTGATTGTATACAAAGTCAATCAATGCCTAATCTCGTGCAAGGTTACCGATTACACTTTCATTTCAGAACAGCAGCTCACCGCCATTTTCCAAACCATCGCTGATCTTGACATCCGAATCAATGTAATGCAGAACTCTGCTATTACTTTTTCTTTTTGCATCGATTTCCGAGAAAGTAAAGTGACGAAGCTGATAGAAAAGCTTCAACAGAATTTTGAAGTATACTACAACACGGGACTTACCTTGATTACGATAAAGAATTATGATGAAGCCACTTTTGAAACGTACCGCAAGATGAAGGGTGTTTTGTTAGAGCAATCATCACGATCTACCTTGCAGGTATTAGTTAAGAGTTAATGGTTATCCGTTAATTGGAAATACAGGTTAAGTTGATATAGTCGTTTATTGATTGCGGCTTATTTAAGGCGAAAGTGCATTACGATTAACTTTTAACCATTAACTATTAACGGATTGCCCACAGCCACAAAATACTTCTTCGGACTATCGCACACGTGGCATTGGTATGTATCTGGCAATTTTTCGAACGATGTTCCAGCCGGAATGTTTGAAAGTGAGTCTCCATACTGCTGATCATAAATCGTAAGGCAATTGCTGCACTGATAAATGGTCACTCGTCCTGTATGATGTGTTTCAGGTTTTACTTCATCTATCAATTCCTTCTCCGGATTCAGTTGGCGGAAATACAACTTGCTTAATTCGATCAATAAAGTCGGAATCATTTCCTTCTTCACACCACGCGCATACGTGAGGTAAATAATATTATTCGGATTGAAATTCTTTGCGTACAGAATCGTATAATGATCACCTGGTGTTAGTCCGGCCAGAAGATTTTTCTCAATAACGATAGCCGTGAATAAAAACATTTCACGATTAGTCTTAATGGTAAACGTAAGACCGTGTGTACTGATATCTTGTTGATCCAGTTCACGCACGAGGAAACGCTTCAACTCTAATGCTTCTGGATTAATGACAGGTAAATGCCAGTTCAACTCCAATGAAGAGTGACGCTCGTTGATACCAAATTTACCCATCAACTTTTCCCAGCGAAGTCGATCTGTAGCTTTAATACCTTTAATGATAAAGGCTTTCCACGGAATGATGTTGATCTTACCAATATTCGTTTCCTGACACAAGCGACAAGCCGCACTCATAAAATCAATATCATATTGATTGTTGCGCCAGTATAATCCGAGCCAATACTGATTATTCAGCATGGCGTTAAGTCCTTCGTAATAAGGAAAGGTTGTTTCCGGAAATTTTAATTTCTCAGCAATGGGTTTATAGTTGATGCGAACATTGTTGTTCTTCAACACCATGTAGAGCTCTTCTGTTGTGAAGGGAAGGTATTTTAAAAATATATCTTCCAGCTCTTTCGCAATCTTTGAAATATCCTGACCAAAGATCAGTCGAGGCCAGCATTCTACTACATTTCCCTTTCGGGGATCGCGAATGTAGAGGTACCAATAATTTTCTTCTTTGGATGCGATGAAGTTGAGCTCACCCGTAAATAATGGAACAAGACTTTGTACCGGATCGACAATGTTGATTTTAATTTTGGGTTTATACTCAAAACTATCAATCACCACATTATACGAATCTTCTTTCAACCAATTGGTTGTGTCCACTACATTCACAACAGCATACGAGCTAACAATATTTTGATAGACTGATTGATCACTACCCAATTCATAATCGATGTTGATGGAGCGAAAAGCACTTTCTAATTTTGCCTCTGTTGCATCGTTAGACGGAAACATAATATCCTGTCGTGATCCAAACAACACATACTTATTGCCCAGACTTTTGGAAAGCTCCATGATCTTCAGCAAATCAGCCGGAGAAAGAAATCCTCCTTTCACAAATGCCCGTATCAGATCACTTTTCTTTTTCTTCTCCATTACCGGTTATCCTCTACCTTTTAAATCAACCTTTACAAATATACATTCAACAATGGCTCCTCGTATCAACTTACAACTAAAGACTTTAACATCTGCTGAATCTCTGGTTTACAGCTTCCACAACCAAGACCTGCTCCAGAAGTTTGACAAAGTTCTTTTAAAGAATTACATCCACCTTCAATCAACTGCTGCAAATTACCTTCTCCTACCTGGTTGCATGAACATACCAGTTTACCAATAACCGGTTCTGCTTTTTTACCGGAGCGAAGAAGTTGCATACGTCTCTCAGACAATTCAATTTTATTTTCAATCAGAGATTTGAATTCCGCAAACTCACTTTTGTCGCCAATTAAAATCGCCCCGACCAACCGATCGTCTTTGATAATACATTTCTTATAATAGCGCATCGACTTATCGATGAATAAGATCTCATCGTAACCGACACTGTTTACTGGTATTTCAGCAATACCAATGGAGCATAGATCCAGTCCGGAAAGTTTTAAGATGTTCATTGGCACAGCACCATCATACAAACTTTGAAGATCGCCATGAATGAAGCGCGCTAATACATCCGCTTGCTTTTCAGCAGCTGCAGTAATTCCTAACATCTTACCATCATGTTCGGCAATTTCACCAATCGCAAAAACATCCGGATCACTGGTCTGCATATAATCGTTCACCACAATTCCACGTGATGATTCCAATCCACTCTCCTGCGCAAACTCAATATTGGGTCGCGTGCCAACAGCGTAAACAATCGCATCGGCTTCTAATATTTTGCCACTGCGCAATTTTGCTGAAAGTCTACCTTGTTTTTTAGACGGTTCTACAACCTGAACCTGATCGTTCATGTAGACCGTGATGTTCTTCTCTTCAATAAAATCAAGTAATAGCTCACCACCCAAGTTATCAATCTGACGCTCCATCAATCTACTACCGAGTTGAAGAATCGAAACATTTACATTGATTTCATTCAACGATGCTGCAAGCTCAAGACCGAGTAAGCCACCACCAATGATCAACACATTTCCTCCAGGATTTAGAAAGTTCTTTAAGGTATCGGCATCATGGCGTGTGCGCATCGTAAATATTCCAGGCAAATGAACGGGCGCATCCTTTGGCAAGAATGCGCGTGTGCCCGTTGCCAGAATAAGTTTGTCATACGAATGTCTTTTGCCACTCTTATCGACTACATATTTTTCGCTTCGATTTACTTCTACTATTTCTGTCTCAACATTCAAACTAATATTCAACGCTTCAAATTCACCTGCTTGAAATTTTTGTAACCGATCCCATGTCAAAGAAGCATTTACATATTCGGGTAGTAGTACACGGTTGTAGAATGGATATTTCTCTTTTGAAAAAACCTGTATTTCGTCATCTACATTCAACGAACGATAGGAACAAATGAAACGGTATGCTGCAGCCCCCGCACCAGCAATGATTACTTTTTCGACAGGCTTCTCAAATTTAACAACCTCAACAGCCGAGAATTTAAAATCAGGTTCTTTGGAAATCGGATCGACAATGTTACTCGTTAAGTTATTTGCTCGTGCATGATCTTTCGCGAGGATTTTTCCCCAATGCATCGGCAAGAAAACAACCCCCTTCTTAATCTCATCCGTAACCTTTGCGCAAACGCGAACCGTGCCGCGCGCGTTTTCAATCACTACTACATCACCTTCTTTGATGTTGCGCGCCAAAGCATCGTGCGGATGAATTTCCAAAAACGGTTTATCAATATGTTGACGAAGCTTATTCACTTTGCCAGTCTTCGTCATCGTATGCCACTGATCGCGAATACGACCCGTGGTTAATATCAACGGCCAATCTTGCGTAAGTGGCTCCGAAAGATTCTCTGGATTTTCTAATGGAAAGAATTTCGCTTTGCGTGATGGTGTATAAAAAGAATAGTCTTGAAATAACCGGGGTGTGCCCGGATGATTTGCATGCGGAACCGGCCATTGGAAGGTTCCCTCCTTCTTTAATCGCTGATGCGACAATCCACTAATGTCGATGTTGGTTCCTTTTGTCAGAGCACAATGCTCTGCATACATTTCCGCTGCCGATACAAAATCAAAACCTTTGAAGCCCATCGCTTTTGCAAACAGGCAAAGTATCTCTGCATCGGGCAATGCTTCACCGGGAGCATTAACGGCTTTACTCAAATAACTGATCCTTCGATCAGAGTTTGTCATCGTTCCTTCCTTCTCAAAATGTCCGGCAGCAGGAAGTATAAGATCAGCAAATTTTAATGTATCTGATTTACTGGAAATATCCTGAACAACAACAAAGCGCGCTTTCTTCAACGCAGCTTCTGCACGTCTTGAGTCGGGCAAGCTTACCAATGGATTTGTACATACAATCCATACGGCTTTCAAATCACCACGCTCTAACGCCTCAATCATTTGTGTCGCAGTAAGTCCGGGCTTAGGTGATATTGAATCAACACCCCAAAAGTCTGCGACTTCCTTTCGGTGTTGTTCATTACCTATTGCACGATGGGCTGCAAGCATGGTAGCTAATCCACCAACCTCTCTCCCACCCATTGCATTCGGCTGGCCTGTTAATGAAAACGGACCAGAACCCGGCTTACCAATATGTCCTGTAATTAAATTAAGACTAATCAATGCAAAGTTTTTCTTCACACCAATAGCACTTTGATTTAATCCCATCGCCCATAACGAAAGAAACCCTCTCGACTCAGCAATGTAGGAGGCCGCTTTCCGAATATCACTTACACTTACATCACACTTCAGTGCTGCATCTTCAACACTTACTTGAAAAACAGAATCGCGATACTTTTCAAACTCTTCAGTATGCTTGGTAATAAAATCAAAATCAACTTCGCCATTTTCGATCAGCACACGCGCAATGGCATTGTAAACATAAATATCTGAGCCCGGTACAATTTGTAAATGCAAATCTGCCAAAGCACAACTTTGCGTTTTGCGCGGATCGACAATAATAATTTTTACGTTGGGATTGTTTTGTTTGTGCGCTTCAATTCTTCTGAACAAAATCGGATGGCACCACGCTGGATTTGCGCCCGCAATTAAAAAGCAATCCGCTAATTCAATATCATCATACGAAACAGGTACTGCATCCTCACCCAACATATTGGCATATCCGGCAACAGCACTACTCATGCAAAGGCGTGAATTTGTATCAATATTATTCGTGCCGAGAAAACCTTTAACTAATTTATTCGCTATATAGTATTCTTCCGTAAGGCACTGACCCGAAACATAAAAGCCAACCGAATCCGGACCATGTTGATCAATAATGGATTTGAAAACAGCAGCCGCACGCTTCATGGCATCTGACCAACTTACGCGCTCGTACGGATGATTCTTACTCCAACGCATTTCAGGATAGAGTAAACGATCACTCTTATCCCGCATGGCATAATGTAAGTTCATTCCCTTCGAGCACAACATACCTCTATTGGCAGGATGATCTTTATCTCCTTCAACCGAAATATTTCCATTGCGGTCTTTCTTCACCACCATACCGCACCCCACTCCGCAGTAGGAGCATGTTGTCTTGACGCTATCTTCGTTTCTTATCACCATCTCTTTCGTTACCGGTTTCCAGTCTCCGGTTACCGGTAACTGGCGACCGGTAACTGGTAACTATTTTCACGCTGCTTGCTCTTCTTTGTAAAATTCACTTTCGTCAATCGATACTTTGTCCATCAACAGACTAAGGAGTCGTTCGCGAATGGATTTATATTCAGGTAAGTTGACTGTTTCTTTTTTGTTGCGTGGTCTTGGTAAATGCACTTCTTCAATCTCCCGAATCGTTGCTGCAGGTCCATTGTTCATCACTACGATGCGATCAGAAAGAAAAACAGCTTCTTCAATATCGTGCGTCACCATAATGATGGTTTTGCTGCGATGAGTGATGTTCCAAAGTTTTAATAATTCAATATGCAAGGATGCTTTTGTCAATGCATCTAATGCTCCAAAGGGTTCATCCAACAACAATACTTCAGGATCAATCGCGAAGGCACGCGCAATGGCAACCCGTTGCTTCATTCCTCCGGAAATTTGTTTTGGATGTTTGTCTTTATGTTCCCACAGGTTTACCATACGCAGATACTTTTCAGACAATGTATGCTTCTCCTCTTTCGATTTATCTTTCAATGCCGCATCCACTGGTTGAAAAATATTTTGATACACTGTGAGCCAAGGCAACAATGAATAGTTTTGGAAGACAATACCACGATCTGGCCCCGGGCTTTTTATTTCTTTTCCATTCAACATTACTTTACCACTTGACGGAGCGACCATTCCTGCCACCGCATTCATAATGGTTGACTTTCCACATCCCGAGTGACCAATGATGGAAATAATTTGTCCTTTGTCTATATCGAGATTAATATCCTTCACAGCTACAAATTTTCCTTTTGCGGTCGGGAAGGAGATTTCCAGGTTTTCTATTTTTAAATATCCCATACTAAAGTGTTGAAGTGTTTGAGTATGTTAGTGTCGTTGTTCGTTGTTGATTGTATGTTATTACCTTAACCAAAATCTCATACATAATTTTGAAGTGCAATGACACTTTCAAATCGTCCGGCCTCCCTCTCTTTTGGAGAGAGCTAGGGTGAGGCTGTTTAAGCATCATAGGTTACTTTCTTTTCTAAGAAGGAGAACCCCCGATCAAGGATCAATCCTACAATACCGATAATCAGAATGGCCGATATTACTCTCTCCAAGCTCAATGCGTTCCAGCTATCCCAAACAAAAAAACCAATGCCCATTCCTCCTGATAACATTTCACCTGCTACGATTACTAACCAAGCCACGCCTACACTTAGACGTAGTCCAGTAATGATGTGCGGTAAGCTGAATGGGATTAACACTTTCGTGAGATACTTCCACTTTGAAAAACCAAAAGCCTTCGCTACGTTTTTATGATCATCAGGAATAGAGGCCACGCCAAATGAAGTATTGATGAGTGTTGGCCAAAGGGATGTAATGAAAATGATAAAAATAGTTGCTGTGCTGGCGGATTGAAAAGCAACCAAACCAATCGGGAACCATGCCAATGGTGAAACTGGTTTTAGAATTTGAACGATGGGATAGAATACCTTTCTGCAAAATGCATTGGCTCCCATCAACACTCCAATTGGAATAGCAACTAATGATCCCAGTGAAAATCCGATGAACACACGAACAAGTGAACTGAATAATTGAAGTCCTATACCTTTATCATTTGGTCCGTAATCATAAAATGGATCAGTCACCAATTCCCAAAAAACAGCAAGGGTTGCAAAGGGTGTTGGCAATTCTCCTTTCGTGATAAGGCTCACGATGTACCACATGCCCAGCAATAAACCAAAACCCAAAAGGCTATAGAACAAACTTGTTCCTACTGAAAATGCTTTCTGAAAAACATTTCTCATAAAACCAGATGATGCCAAAGGAGAATTATTCTCCTTTGGCAAAGTGGTAGTAATAGTATTGGATGATTCCATCATTTTATTGATTTATCCCCTTCACTGATTTCAAATATTCACCCGGACTGTTTGGATCGAACTTCGCCTTATCCAAATCAATGACGAATGGTTTCATATCATCGTCCGGAATTTTAATCTTCATGCTGGTGGCAACTTCCTTGTATAGGTCTTGCATAATGATGCGGTCAGCAATAAGTTTAAAGTTGGGTGCCTCTTTCAAATAATCGAAGCGCATGTATTGCGTCATAAACCAAATAGCATGCGACTTTCTAGGAAAGTTGGTTTCACCGCCACGATGGAAGAGCATGTAGTTGTCGGTGTAGATTTGTGTTCCCTGATCGCAGCCTAAATTATAATCGCCCATCAATCTTGCTTCGATCACATCAGCGGGAGCATTTACATAAGCTGGCTTGCCGATGATCTCTGCTGCCTTCTTTCTGTTCGCGCGATTATCTAACCACTTACACGCTTCCATCACAGCCTTCATAACATTCTTCAAATCTTCTCTGCGTGTTTCACTAAACTCTTTGTTCACCACCAACGCTTTTTCAGGATGATGCTTCCAGATGTCTTGTGATGCAATTTCAGTGAAGCCAATACCTTGCTTCACGGCTACACCATTCCAGGGCTCTCCAACAGAGAAACCGTCCATGTTTCCAACTTTCATATTGGCTACCATTTGTGGTGGAGGGATGGTGATGATCTTGGTTGTCTTTTGATTTACACCAGCAGCCGCTAACCAATACCTCAACCAGATGTCATGTGTACCTCCTGGAAAAGTCATGGCAAAAGTTACTTCCTTCTCTGCTTTTAGTTTTGCAGCAATAACCGGAGCAATTTTATTGGTTTGTTTGTAACCTACCTTGCCACAAAAATCTTTTGATAAGGTAATGGCTTGTCCGTTGTTATTGAGCACCATGGCGATGCGCATCTCTGAACCTTCCTTGCCACCAACACCTGTGTAAACAGAGAAGGGCATGCTGAATAAACAATGTGCGGCATCCAATTCTCCAGTCAATAGCTTATCACGAACATTGGCCCATGATGCTTCTTTCGTTACCTCTACATTAACACCATACTTTTCAAAGAGACCAAGCTCTTTTGCCATAATAATCGGTGCACAATCTGTAAGGGGGATGAAGCCGATATGGATCACCGGTTTATCAACTACATTATTTTTTATTGGAGCAGCTGATGCAAGCAACAATAACAACACAGGGGCGAATATTCCGATAAGGATTTTTTTCGCTGTATATTTTAAGTTTTGCATTTGGTTTATTGTTAAGGGTTACTTGAAAATAAATTCAGGCTTGATCGAAATCATCAGATACGCCCAGCTGGAAAAAGTATCGGGATTCTTCTTGACGTTCTTCACTTTAGTTGCAACCATCGTAGATGTTGAAAACATGGAGCAGTATCCTCCTTCAATCGTAATTATTTTTGTTGGAGCATAATTGAAAACAAAATCAAGCTCAGTACCTAAACCTTTATCAAGGGTTTTACCATTCTCATCTACTATTGCATTGGGAAGTGCGAAGCGATGTGCATCCAACGAGAGTGTGAGATTATCTTTTAGTTTATACTTCGACTTCAAATAAACATTCATCAACCCGTTTGAACCAAAGGCATCAGCTACGTAGAAATAATCCATGTAACCCCAGAACTTATGTGGTGTTCCATAGAGTGGATCGAAACGCTGACTTTTTTTCGTTGGATCACTTCCATTATTACCAGAGGTAAGATCGATACCCGGGCCAAAGCTGAATTTTCTTCCGGCAGCATACATTGTTGATAAGGAAACAAAGTATTCATCTAGCGATGTTCCATCTCTGTATTTTCCTCCCTGGTAAAATGCACTTGCAGCAAAACCTAATTTTCGAAATGCTGTTCCAAAGGCATTGGCACCAACCGTAACACGGCTCCATGTTCCCTGATCATAAATCGGAGTTGTCTTGCTTACATCGGCTGGTGCAAAATGGTATTTGCTGAAATCATCTTTGAATGCTAAAAACGATATGTTACCGAAATGCAGTTTCTTCGCTACATATAAAAACTGCATGGTCTTGTACATGGAACTCATTCCATTGGTGCTGGCCGTATACCCAGTAGGTACACCATTATATATGGTGTTCGATTTGCGTTCTGCATTTTGGTTGAATGCTGCACCTAAATGTGCAGTCCATCCTTTGTGATCGAACTTCAACAAAGCAGCATCATGTCTGCGGGCTTGTTGCAGCCAATCTAAATTTCCTAACAGACGAACATCATCATACACTAATTCTTGTCGCCCGATTTTTAAACTAAAATTCTTAACCACCTTTCCTGTATCGACCAAACTTATTTCAGCCCAAGCTTCGTGAAGCATGAAAGCATTATTGTTAGCATTGGTTGTTCGATTAATGGATGATGCATCCTGACCCCAAACACGAACGTCCTGAATAGAGGTATATAATTTAAATCGATAGCCAGTATAACCTACATTCAGACGCGTGCGCTGAGATGTAAAGAAAGCTGGAACAGTATCTTGAACCGATGGAGTTCCTTGTCCATCGCGTAATTCGGACCGTGTTCTGAGTTGGCCGGAAATGACTAGCTGTGCTTGCGCTGAATTTAGCAGGCAGCAGCAAAAAAGAAATGCTAAAAGTGGGATGTAAATTTTTTTGTTCATAGGTTTAAGGATTAGTGTAACAACTAAGTCTGTCCCCTGGAAGAATTCGTAGTTCTAAAAGGGGACTTTTTTTTAGAAGACATTACCTGGTAATGCCGCCTTTGTTTGATGCTTCATTTTGATCTTTGACGTTTCGATTTTCATCACGTTAGAGTTTATACATAGGTTATTAAGCAATGGCTTCTTCCAGCACAGGTTGTTGCTGAAATTCGGGATGCAAAAATTCTTCTTTGGTTTTCTTTGAAAGACTTAACAATAGAGAGATCACTGATACTACAGTTACGGCAATGCCGATGATGAAGAGGCTTTCACGATAGGAAATCGTTTCTGATTTGAATAAGAATCCAGCCAGCACCGCACCTACATTACCACCAGCCCCAACAATACCGGATACTGCACCAATGGCTTTATTGTTAATGAAAGGCACCACAGAATAGGTAGCGCCATTCGACATTTTTAAAAATAAAGCAAAGAGTAACATGGTAGCGATGGCCCAAGGCAGAACATCCATTGCAGAAAATAGCATGATGCCCAATCCTTCACACAACAGAAAAGCACCGAGAATAAAAATTCTTCCTTGTAATCCGAACTTCTTACCTGCCTTATCGCCAAACACACCACCGAGTGCGCGGGCGAAAATATTCATCATACCGAAAGTGCCGGCAATGATGCCTGCTTCTTTTAATCCCAAATGAAAGTTGTCGACAAAGTATAGTGTTGCAATGTTGTCGATAGTGATCTCAATACCGAAGCATGCACCATAGGCCAGGAACAAAACCCATACGCGGTAATCTTTACAGGCTTTTCCAAAACTTCCTTCTGATTCTTTTTTCTTCGCCCTGTAATCTGGATTTGTTTTGCGCAGATCACTTAAATTTCCTTCCGGTGTATCTTGTGTGAAGAAATAATAAACGAAGCTCATTGCAAACAGTACCACTCCCGGTATCACCATAGCGTAGCGCCATGCGTCTTCATTTATATATCCAAGTCCGATAAAGCCTGCGAAGATCAACGGCATTACCATTAAAGTTACACCTCCACCCATATTGCCCCAACCTGCGGCAGTCGCATTTGCTGTGCCTACAACGTTCGGTGCGAACATCACGGAAGTGTGATACTGCGTGATGACGAACGAAGCGCCAATCACACCGATGGCCAATCTGAAAAGTAAAAATGTTTCGTAGCTGTTGCTCAATCCAATGAACATCACAGGCAGCGAACCGATGAGTAATAATATAGAGTAGGATATTCTTGGTCCGATCTTATCACACAACCAACCAAAAAAGAGTCGGGCAAAAACTGTGATAGCGACAGAGGCAATGATAATGTTACCAATCTGCGATTTAGTGAGACCAAGATCTTCGCGAATGATGGGCATGAGCGGAGCAATTCCGAACCAGCCGAAGAAACAAACAAAGAAGGTCATCCAAGTAACATGGAAAGCCCGCATGGGAGCAGACTTGAAATCCAGTAAGTTGATTTTAGTTGCTTTTTGAGAGTTCATACTTTCTTACGTATTAATTACGTAATAAAAGTAAGTAAAGCGGTCAATATTTACGTAATTATACGTAAATAAATTATCGAAACGGATTTAGATACGTATAAAATCGTTTGCGGTGGATCCTTAAAAGTTAATTGTTAGCGGTTAATAGTGAATGTAACCAGGCTATAGAAAGGAATCGTTGATGAAACTGAACTCAAAACCTCAAATGAATCACAATTAACTATTAACCGATTACTGATAACCGATCACCTGATTTCCTCTCCCGGTTTTGTCTTCCAGCGCTCATGCATCCACACCCATTGTTCCGGGTGCTTCAGTATTTGCGCTTCTATAAAATTGGAGTAACGCTGTGTATTCGAAATTAAGTCCGCTTCTTCATCACCAGTAAGTATCGTTTCAATTTCTGGTAAGTAATGCATATGCAGAAGATTGTCTTCGCCTGAATAGATATAGGTAGGTATGACTTTGGCGCCTGTCTTCATGGAAAAAATTGCTGCACCTACTGGTGTTGATGCCGGCCTTCCTAAAAAATTAACAAAGCGGCTTTTCACTTTTGTGTCTTGATCAATAAGTATTGCTAATGATCCTCCGGCCTTCAGTGCCTTTATTAATTTAAAAGTTTCTTTTCCTCGTTCAACTGCTACTGCTCCTAAGGCATTACGCTGTTGCCATAGTAAATCGTTTAATCGCTCATCCTTTAAGGGCGTACCAATAATAAAAGGTCGCATGCCATGAAGCGCCATGTTAGTCACTTGCAAATCAAACGGACCTAAGTGGCAGGTCAAAATTATAACGCCTTTACCTTTTGCATGCGCAGCTTCATAATTTTCAAAACCATGCGTTACCATGATGTTCTCCAGTTCAGGAATTGTTCTTATTTGAGTGGCCCTCAAAATTTCACCTGTGTTTCGTCCCAGCATATTAAAAACATTCTTCGCCATACGTCTGATTTCGGATTGGGATTTTTCAGAATAGACTTGAGACAAATGAAGCAGTGTAAGTTTTTGCGTTTTTCTCACTAGGTGAAATGTCAGTCTTCCCAGTTTTCCGCACAACCACAACCAACTTCTGCGTGACATACAATGTGAAGTAAAAATTAAGAATCGAACAAAAACGTAGATCGCTTTGTACCGAACACTTCTTCTTAATTCCTTAATGGTGGCCATTGATGCGAAGATAAGTTTTTCCTTTGTTTACTTGGAGATTCAACTGTCGGGTTTTAATAAAAGTTCAACAACTCATTACCCAACACGAATTTGATTGTTTACTTTAGCAGTGATCAATTTGACTCATCGTTAGTCTTTGTGGTTCTTTGTGACTTCGTGTCTTTGTGGCAAAAAACTCAATTCAAATGAAAACACTTTATATTATTCGCCACGCTAAATCAAGTTGGGACGATATGGATCAATCTGATTTTGACCGGCCCTTAAATGAGCGAGGCAAGCGCGATGCCCCACGCATGGGGAAGCGTCTCAAAGAAAAAGAAATTCATCCTGACCTTATTCTATCCAGTCCGGCAAAGCGTGCGTGGTCAACCGGAAAAAGGATTGCTGAAATATTGAAGTATCCGAAAAAAAATATTCAAACTGTAAAAGGTTTATATCATGCTGATGAGGAAATCATTTTAGCTACTCTACAGAAAGCAAACAATCAGTGTGCTGCAATAATGTTGATTGGTCACAATCCTGGTCTTACCGATTTTGTCAATTCATTAAGTGAGGATGAAACTAACATCGACAATATTCCTACCTGTGGTATTGTTGCCTTCGAATTTAAAGTTGACTCCTGGAAGGAAATAAAATGGGGAACTGGAAAGATGCTATTCTTTGATTATCCAAAAAGTAAAGAGGACTAATTTCTTTGCCACCAAGGCACAAAGGAGATACTAAGAATTCAGAGGCGTTAGTTGAACAACTCTTTCGGTAAATCTACTAACCGTTTTTTCAAAATGCCAAACTCTTTAAATCGGTAGCCGATTAAAATTTTAAAGGTTGAATTGGTGCTGCTGAACTGAACGGTTTCAAATTTTGCAGTGCGGCTCTGCACAACAAAACTCAATCCGCCAAAGAAGTGATCACCATTAAAGCCGAGGCCAAAACGAGCAGCCACATATGCATCGAATTTAATGTCATTCTTTTCGGTGCCATCTTCTAATTGATAATACAACCAATTGTGCGCGGGCCCCACAGCTAATGTGCCATTCAGAAAAAATCCTTTGTAAATTAAACTATAGGCATATCCTGGTGCAACGCCCAGTGTAGTTGCCTTAATTTTCCGAATGGTTCCGTTACCTCCAAAGTTAGCGGCAAGAGCATCGTCAATAATAGCAGAATCTCCCAGCACTTTAAAGCCGCTGATAGATCCAAAAATAATAAAAGATCCGTTGCTCCGAAGTTGTCGTTCAGCATAGGTGTAGGCCGACCGAAAAGAAAATTTCTTATTGTTGAAAACATAACTTCCCGTGACCCCAATATTTCGAGTTTGAATGTCAGGACGTTGTGGGTACGGTTCACCCGGAAGTACTTTATTATTTGGATCAACAATATAAAATCCCTGATATCGCTGAAAGTAAGCATCTACTCCAAACTTTTTTCCAATAGCATTTATTTGCAAATCGCGTGATGTTGATTTTCCATAAATCTCTTTTCTTTTTTCATTCAATGGAATTGCAAAGGTAAGTTCCAGACCAACATCAAACAGGTACATACCGACACCCAAACCATATGGTTTATTCGATTTGTAGCTCAATTTATTTTTCGGATCTGCCAGACTTTTCATTTCAAAATCCTGGGCACGTTGTTTCAGTACAGGCCATAGAAAGAAATGATCAGGATATGATTTTATATAGTGCTCTCGCAAGGAATCGTAGTTCGTTTTTTGTTGTGATGTTACCTCAACATCATCCTGCGCAAAGACTGATAGGATTAATCCTGAAAAAAAAACGGTGAGCAAAAACTTCATTACAAAATATATTCGCTTAAATTCTTATTCTTCACAATGCTACTCAAGGTTGCTTTCACCATTTCGGCATTGATAGCAATTTGTGCATTGGCACTAATCTTATCGGGTACATCAAACAAAAATTCGTTCAGCAATTTGCTCATTACCGTTTGCAATCTCCGTGCTCCAATGTTTTCTACTTCTGCATTTATTTCAAAAGCTGTGCTTGCAATTTCATCGATGGCATCATCTGTAAAAGTGATCCTAACATCTTCTGCCTCAAACAATGCCTGATATTGCTTGGTTAAGGCATTCTTGGGTTCTTTCAGTATGCGAACGAAGTCTTCCTTTGTAAGATTATCCAACTCCACGCGAATCGGGAAACGACCTTGTAATTCAGGAATTAAATCAGAAGGTTTTGAAACGTGAAAGGCACCCGCTGCTATAAACAATACATGATCTGTTTTAATAACGCCATGCTTTGTATTGACTGTGCTGCCTTCTACGATGGGAAGCAAATCACGCTGCACGCCCTCACGACTTACATCAGGTCCACTTCCACCTTTCTTACTGCCCGAAGCAATTTTATCAATCTCATCAATAAAAATAATTCCAGCTTCTTCAGCTCGTCTGATCGCTTCTTCTTTCACTTCATCCATATCGATCAACTTCGCAGCTTCTTCCTCCAACAAAATAACACGTGCCTCTGCAACCGTTACTTTTCGTTTCTTACTTTTCTTGGGCATCATCCCGTTGATCATATCTTGTATGTTCATCATAGATGCTTCGTCCATCATGCCTGCACCGATCATTCCTACATTTGAACCCGCGCTACCTTTAATGTTGACATCAATCTTCCGATCTTCCATCTCGCCCTTTCTGATCTTCTCACGAAAATGATTACGCGTGCGTTCGTTTAACTCAACATCATTGCTGGGCATTTCATTATTCGATTCAACCTGTGGCGAAAAACCAGTAGTACGTGTTGACTCCGGACGCATCGGTGGAATTAATGCATCGAGAATAATATCTTCAACAGCCTGCGCAGCCTTTTCTTTAACCTCCTCCTTTTTCTTTGCCTTCACCATGTTAACCGATTGCTCAACTAAGTCGCGTACCATGCTTTCTACATCGCGGCCTACATATCCGACTTCTGTAAACTTCGAAGCTTCTACTTTTACAAAAGGAGCATCAGCAATTTTAGCCAGTCTGCGGGCGATTTCTGTTTTACCCACGCCTGTTGCTCCGATCATTAAAATATTATTCGGAACAATTTCACCTTGTATCTCCGATTTCACACTCATCCTTCGCCAACGGTTTCTGAGGGCGATGGCTACATTGCGTTTGGCTTCGTTTTGGCCGATAATGTATTTATCGAGTTCGGCTACAATTTGCTGTGGTGTAAGAAAGCTGGAATCGATCATGATTTTCTATTAGAAGGGTAAAATTAAGATGCTTCCTCTGGTAAACAAAAATTAAGCCCCAATCACTTTGTGACAATTCGGCCAATTATATGAGTCATTTCTTTTTAAAGAATCGATTTACAGCCGTTGCAAGTGTAAAGTTATACCCAGCATTACCTACAACATAAGCACTTCGGCTAAACACAAATTCAATCGTTTTGATGCGCGCAGAAAAACCAAATGAAAAACCAGCTGCACCTCCGGCATTTTCCAGTTTCAATTCCTGGTGGACTAAATAATTATAACCTATTAATACATTTACATTTTTGTGAAGCAATATTTCCGCTCCAAAATTAATTCGTCTAAAAATTTTATCGAGTGTTCCGGGTTCTTCATCCCCTGCTGCCGCATTGTAATAGGTAACATTAGATTTTACGAGATTATATCCGGTAAACGAAAAACGTAACGGCATGTGCTCTGGTTTAAAGGTAACACCAAGCTGTACATCAAACGGAAGTTTTGCATCACTTGAGTTTGAATAATCAGATAACACCACACCAAGGTTTTTAATGACGAGTCCGACACGCAAATCTTTTTTAGGGTGAACAAATACTCCACCTATATCTAACATCATTGCGCTTGCGCGATATCCTGCAAGATTCGAAAATGCCATCTTGAAATTTGCACCGATTCTGAAATTTGAAATCTGATGACTCTTACTCACTACCAATGCCGTCTCGCCCGATTTATAATCACCAATTGAAGCACCTGTTGCATCATAGCCTTTCAACGTTCCATAACTCAAATGCTGAACACCAAATGTTAATGTTCCGATTTTTTTAAAATCATGGGCGTATGAAAAGGTAGCTTGTCCCACATCGGCTACATAAAATTGATAGCCTGCAGAAGCAAAACCTTTCAAGGTATCACCAACTAATGCAGGATTGGAATAAAAGAAATTAAGATCACGATCTGCGAGAGAAGCATTTACGCCACCCAATGCAGCAAGCCGTGCATTATTGGGAACATTTAAAAACTCAAATGATTTTTTACCACCAATCTGGGCATGTGCTTGAAAAACAAAAAAGAATAAAAAAAAGTATAGAGCTAATTGTCTAGCGTCCACAGTCGACTGTCGACTGTGGACTGTCGACTGCGGACTACTCCTATTATCCATTACCTTTAACATCAGCAAAAGAAAACACCATTGGCTTCGCAACTTTATCTTTCAACAAGGCAGCTTTCATCACCTCCTCCACCGTATCAACATAATGAAACTTCAGTCCTTTGATGTAATGCTTTTCGATTTCGTCTATGTCGCGCTTATTCTTTGCGCTCATGATGATCTCTTTGATACCACTGCGCTTGGCTGCTAGTATTTTTTCTTTGATCCCACCTACCGGTAAAACTTTTCCGCGAAGAGTAATCTCGCCCGTCATGGCAAGATCAGCTTTTACCTTTCGTTGAGTATACATGGAAGCTAGTGAAGTGAACATGGTTATACCGGCAGATGGTCCGTCTTTCGGAACCGCTCCTGCAGGAACGTGAATATGCAAATCATATTGTTGAAAAACACGATGATCTATTCCAATCGACTCTGCATTTGATTTTAGATACGATAATGCAGCCATCGCTGATTCTTTCATTACATCACCCAATTGACCTGAGATGGTTAATGTACCCTTACCTTTACTCAAGCTGGATTCAACAAAAAGAATTTCACCCCCCACTTGTGTCCAGGCTAAACCTGTAACCACACCCGCAATTTCATTTCCCTGATATAACTCTTCATCAAATATTTCTGCACCCAATACTTTGCGCACCGTTTCTTCTGTAACGTTTTTATCGAACTCCTCTTCCATTGCAATGGATTTGGCAACGCTACGTACAAGTGTTCCGATTTTACGTTCAAGATTACGCACACCTGATTCGCGTGTGTAACTATCAATCACTTTTGTAATGGCCTCTCTTGAAATTTTTACCTGTGAAGATTTTACACCGTGCTCTTTCAATTGCTTTGGCACTAAATGCTTAACAGCAATCTCAACTTTCTCTTCAAGTGTATAACCAGTGATCTCAATAATCTCCATACGATCACGCAAAGCAGGATGTATGCTATCAAGCGAATTGGCTGTAGCAACAAAAAGTACTTTCGATAAATCGTAATCTACTTCAAGGTAATTATCACCGAATGTATTGTTTTGTTCAGGGTCAAGAACTTCCAACATTGCAGAAGATGGATCGCCACGGAAATCTGCCTTGATCTTATCGATCTCATCTAAAATAAAAACCGGATTTGAGGATTGTGCTTTCTTGATATTTAATAAAATTTTTCCAGGCATCGCGCCTACATACGTCTTGCGATGTCCGCGAATTTCTGCTTCATCATGTACACCACCAAGCGACATGCGAATGTATTTCCGGTTCAATGCTTTCGCTATTGATCTTCCTAATGAAGTTTTACCAACGCCTGGAGGGCCATATAAACAAAGGATCGGACCCTTCATATCTTTCTTCAACTTCAACACAGCAAGGTATTCGAGAATACGGGTCTTAACTTTTGTTAAACCAAAATGATCGTGATCAAGAATTTTCTTTGCACGCTTTAAATCGAAATCATCCGCTGTGTATTCTTCCCAAGGTAAGTCGAGCATAAACTCAATGTAGTTCATGGCCACAGGATATTCCGCAGCCATCGGATTCATGCGCAAAACTTTATCCAGCTCTTTGTTAAAGTGAGCCAATACAGTCTTCGACCATTTTTTTCCTTCAGCACGTTTACGGAATTTTTCTACTTCCTTATCAGGACCATCAAAGCCCAACTCATCTTGCAACACTTTTATTTGCTGACGCAAAAAATAATCACGCTGTTGTTGATCGATGTCCGTATGTACCTTCTTTTGAATTTCATGTTTCATCTCCAGCATCTGGATGTCTTTCAACATGTATTGCAAAAGCAGAGTGCTGCGATCAATGATATTCTGAGTCTCTAAAATCTTTTGTTTATCCGCTACATCCACATTCAAATTCGAAGAAAGAAAATGAACGAGGAACGACATGGATGAAATATTATCCAAAGCCGTTTGAGCTTCCTGTGGAATCTCAGGATTTAAGCGAAGAATTTTTGTTGCTGCATCTTTTAAAGATTGCACCAATGCTTTCGCTTCTTTGCCATTTGCATTTAAGATTGGCTCGGGTTGCAATTCAATCCGCGCAGTGAGATAGGGTTCTTCCTGTACAAATTCTTTTACCGTAAATCGGTTCTTACCTTGAATGATGATGGTAGTATTTCCATCAGGCAACACCAGCATCTTGATGATGCGTGCCACGGTTCCGGTCATATACAAATCATCGGTAGTCGGCTCTTCCGCTTGCGAATTTTTTTGAGCGATCACACCGATGATGCGATTACCCTGATAAGCTTTCTTCACCAGCTTAATCGACTTCTGTCTGCCGACTGTAATGGGTATCACAACACCCGGAAAGAGCACGGTATTTTTGATGGGAAGTATCGAAAGTTCAGCCGGTAAGTCTTCCGGTTTTATATCGGAATCTTGTTCCGGATTGATCAATTGAATCAAGTCATCTGAATCTTCCTGAACGAGTTGTATGGGCAGCGATTTAAACATGTTTCTGGTTGTGTCAAACTGGCACGGAAAACGCACCAGGGATTAATGTGTTAACAGGCGTCCGTAAAAGACAATAGTAGTGCCAAGAGAGTTGTAAAAGAAGCAAAATTGTGTCAACTTTATCGGGTTCGCGTGATTTTTTACCAAACAAAGGTTCAGTGAAAACCTATTTTTTTATCTTGGTTGCAGCCTTTTGGCTGTTTGTTCACGCTCCGCTCAAAGCCCAACGGCAAAAGAATAAGTTCAAAAAAGGCGGAGTAGTGCAGCTTAACGATAGCCTGACAAGCTACGGCCAATCTGACATTTTTAATTTTCCCAACATCAATACCACCAAGTATTATCACGATGCAAATAAGCTCTCCAGAATTAAGTCATTGGAGGCCGCTGGGGCGTATGAAGAACACTACGCGATGTTAAAGGAATATGTATCGAATTTTGGGATCGGCAATTTCGCAACCGATATTAAATTGATTTGGGATTTAGCTAAACTTTCTGAAAAGCAAGGTCCGCCAGGTGAAGCCGTATTACTCTACAAACTTTTATTAAAACACTATGCTCTACCGGCCGCCACAAAAAAAATACAGAGCGAATTTGATACCCTAACTAAAAATGAAAAAGATCTCTACGTTCCGCTTCAACAATACTATGAGTTAGTGGCGTATCGAAAAGAGATTGACACACTACAGCCGCCTCAAGGTGTTTTGTTGAATATGGGTTCGGGAATTAATTCTGATAAAGCTGACTACGGACCAACCATTGGCAATGTTGATTACTTGTTATTGTTTACTTCAAAACGAAATAAACATGCCGACCCTATGAACAAAGCCTATAATGAAGATTTGTTCTATTCATTAAAAGCCGATGGCAACTGGCAATGGGCTGAAGAATTTAAAAACATTAACACGCGATACAACGAAGGCTCCGCATGCCTCAGCAAGGATGGCAAATTCCTATACTTCGCGCGATGCAACTCACCAGACTCACATGGCAATTGTGATATTTTTTCGGCTGTGAGGAAAGATGATAGTGTATGGACCGACATTAAAAATCTGGGACCAAACATCAATACTGTTTCGTGGGATTCGCAACCATCATTATCTCATTCAGGTGATACCTTATTCTTTGCCTCTGATCGCATTGGTGGCTTTGGGTATTCTGATATTTATTATTCTGTGAAGGACAAAGATGGAAAGTGGCAGAAGGCATTAAACTTAGGTCCCATTGTAAATACAAGAGGCTTTGAAGTGAGTCCTTTTTTTCATCACAAGTTTAATGTACTCTATTTTAGTTCGAACGGTCAGCCATTGAACTTTGGTGATTTTGATATTTATAAATCGTACAAACTGGGAAGAGGTTGGGGCGAACCAAAAAATATCGGACCACTTGTGAACAGTCCGGGAAGCGAAAATTATTTTACCATCGATTCAGAATCGGGGCAATTGTATTATGCCAGTTCGATGAAAGAGGATATTAATAATTTAGATCTCTTTTCCTTTCCTGTTCCCATGGAAGCTCACCCGGAAGCAATCGCCAAATTGAAAGGTTCGTTGATTAATTCTGAAACTAAAAAACCATTTAAAGGAATTGTTTCCATTATTGACTTAGACAAAGGTGTAGAAGTAGCTCCGAAATTTTTGCGTGAAGATGGATCCTTTGATTTCAATTTGATTAACAAGAGAAATTACCTTCTCATTATTCAAGGCGATGATTATTTCCGAATTGAGGAGTTGTTTTTTATGGATGGCGATATGGAGATGAACCGTGAGACCGAACCGCTCGAAAGTAAAATTGCCTTTAAGTCGCTGGAGTTTGAAAATGGCAAGGCGGATATTTTACCATCCATGCATGAAGATTTAGATAAGCTCGCCAACTTCCTAATCGATCATCCAAAATTAAAACTAAATATTTCCGGACATACAGATTCTCAAGGAAAGGAAGAAGCGAATCTTCGTCTCTCACAAGCACGTGCCGATGCCATCAAAGCATATCTGATTTATGAATTCAAAGTAGAAGGAGATCGCATTAATGCCCATGGTTATGGAAGTGCAAAACCCATTATGCGTGAAGAAACAGATGATCACCGGAAACTCAATAGAAGAGTGGAGTTTGAGATTACGAAACAGGAATAACTTAAAAGCACTTACTGATTCTGATTAAATAAAAAGGTCTGCCACAAAACTGTGGCAGACCTTTTTATTTAATCAGGGCTTATAATATTAACTTCTAAGGAACAAAAATCTTTACAATATCATTTCCAAAAGCAAACACCATCAAAACCAGGAGCAGAACCATACCTATCTTCTGGGCATTTTCTAAAAACTTATCCGAAGGCTTTCTGCGTGAAATCATTTCGTATGTGAGGAAAACAACGTGTCCACCATCCAACGCAGGGATAGGCAATAAATTCATGAAGGCCAACACCATAGAAAGAAATCCTGTAATGCTCCAGAATCGATACCAATCCCAGGTGCCACCATACGCTCTCGCTATTCCAATTGGACTTGAGATTGATTTACGAATCGATAACTCTCCTTTAAAAATTTTCTTAAACGCTTTTAGCTGAACAAAAACAACTCCGAAAGCTCGTTTTGTTCCTACCTGTAAAGACTCTCCAAGTCCATAGTTGACAGATGCAAATCTGCTCTTATCCCATGCCTTCTGTCTAAAGCCAATGATGCTATCATTTTTAAAATATTCCTTAAACGAAAGAATCTGACCACCTCTTTTAACCTGAAATGAAATGGAGTCATTTTTTCTCGCAGCTTTTACAACTTGTAGAACTTCGTCCTGATACTTTACAGGCACTCCATTTATCTGAATAAACTCGTCATCTACCTTCAGCCCCACTCTTTCTGCAATACTCTTCTCACTTATTTCTCCAACAATTGCAAGAAAGCGTGGTGAAACAAAATTTGCAGAAGCTTCTTTGTTATTGAATATCTCAATCATATTGGTAGGGATCTGTATTGTGATCTCTTTACCATCTCGCAGAACTGTATAATATGCATTGGTCGTTAACAAAGCATCCGGCTTCATTACTTGTTGAAAGTCTTCAAAACTTTCTCCGTTAACTTTAATGATTTGGTCACCTGTCTTTAAGCCGATTTTTTCCGCTTCCTCCATGGCATAAATACCGCCATTGTTATTCACCTCTTTAGCAGGAATGTATTCATCGCCAACAATGAATGTTAGCAAAACAAAAATCAAAATACCCACAACAACATTTACGACTATTCCTCCAAGCATTACAATCATGCGCTGCCAGGCTGGTTTAGAACGGAACTCCCACGGTTGAGGATCTTGTTTCATTGCTTCTGTATCCATCGACTCGTCAATCATACCCGAAATCTTCACATAGCCGCCCAATGGAATTGCACTGATGGCATATTCTGTTTCGCCTTTTTTGAAAGACCATATTTTCGGAGGAAATCCAATAGAGAATTGCTCCACGCGCATACCAAAATATTTGGCCGCTAATAAATGTCCCATTTCGTGGACTGCAACTAAAAACGAGAGGCTCAGTAAAATCTGAGCGGTCATAATAAATCCTTCCATTATCCTATTAGTTCTAAAGCTATAATTCTTGTTTCCTTATCAGTGTTAACAAAGTCCTCATATGTAGGACTTTTTATAAAAGAGATTTTCTCAAGACATCGTTCCACTATCTCCGACATTTCCAGAAAACCCACTCTATCCTTCAAAAATTCGGCCACTGCCACCTCATTTGCGGCATTGAGCACACAGGGCATGTTTCCACCTCGCTTTAACGCCTCAAAAGCGAGCGCAAGATTACGAAAAGTTTCTGTATCTGGCTTTTCAAAAGTCAAGGCAGGGTAATTGACGAAATCAAAGCGAGGAAAGTCTGATTTAAAGCGTTCTGGGAAGGACATGGCAAACTGAATGGGCAATTTCATATCCGGAAGTCCCATTTGAGCTTTTATAGAGCCATCTTCAAATTGAACCAAAGAATGTACGATCGACTGAGGATGAACCACTACTTCAATTTGCTCAGTCTTTAAACCGAATAACCATTTTGCCTCTATTACCTCCAATCCTTTATTCATCAACGATGCAGAATCAATAGTCACTTTTGATCCCATGGTCCAGTTGGGATGTTTAAGTGCTTGTGCTTTTGTAACGGATTTTAATTCATTCTTTTTCTTTCCGCGAAAAGGGCCGCCCGATGCTGTCAGAATTATTTTTTCAATCTTGTTATGAAACTCTCCTACGAGGCATTGAAAGATTGCTGAGTGCTCTGAATCAACTGGATAAATATTGACGCCTTTTTTCTTCGCGAGCTTCGTGACGAGTTCACCGGCTACTACTAATGTTTCCTTATTTGCTAACGCGATGTTCTTGCCCGCTTCAATTGCTTTTAGTGTTGGTTTCAATCCTGAATATCCAACCAAAGCGGTAAGCACCAAATCAATGGTATCCATTTGCACAACAGATGCCAATGCATTTTCGCCTGCATATACTTTTATATCTTCTGCTGCGAGTTGATCTTTTACAAATTGATAATGCTCATCGTTTGCAATAACAACCGCATTGGGCTTGAATTTCTTTGCTTGCTCAACTAAAAGTGTTGCATTGTTTTGAGCAGTTAAAACCTCTACTTCAAACTTTTCTGAATGAGAGGCGATAACCTCTAATGCTTGTGTACCTATTGAGCCGGTGGAGCCGAGAATGGCGATGCGTTTCTTCAATTGATTATGACGAGTATGTTCAATTATTATTTCAGAGATATGATTACTTCTGGATTAGTCTTCCCAAATCATCAGCAATTTTCCGATCATTCGCAAGACGAGGCACTTTGTTTTGTCCCCCGAGTTTTCCTTGCGATTTCATGTATTCGATAAATGCATTTTTCTTGAGAGATGTAATTTTCAATGTGCGCAAAATGTTTCCCGTAATTAAATCATCATAGTAAACATTGCATTGGCGCATTTGGTTATCGAGTTCCAACGAAAAAGCCTGCATATCGTTCGGTAATTTCGAAAACTCCACTAACCATTCATGATGCGGCATACCTTCGGATGGAGCAACGTTTGGTGCCACCGTAAATTCAGCCAGTTCAACTTCCGGAAATTTCTGCATGGAAAGTTTCATGGCCTTCTCTACCTCTTCACCAATTACATGTTCTCCAAAAGCCGATATAAAATGTTTAATTCTTCCTGTAACTACTAAACGATATGGATTCTTTGAAATAAACTTCACCGTATCTCCAATGGAATAACCCCACAATCCAGCATTGCTATTGATCACGAGCGCGTAATTTTTTCCAAGCTCTACTTCTTCAATGTTTAACCGACTTGGGTTTTCATTGAAGTATTCATCCGTGGGAATGAATTCGAAAAAGATTCCACTATTCAGCAACAATAATAATCCCGGTTCAACTTGCGAATCCTGGTAGGCGATAAAACCTTCCGATGCCGGATAAGTTTCAATCGAATCAATCTTCTTACCAATCGATTCAAAAAGCTTAGCGCGATAAGGTTCAAAGTTTACACCTCCATAAACGAACATGGAGAAATTAGGAAATACATCTTTGATCTTTTTACCTGTTCGCGCTTGTATCCGATCAAAATACATTTGAGCCCAGGGTGGAATGCCCGAGATTAAAGTCATGTCGGATTGGATAGTCTCATCAATAATCTTATCCAACTTCTGTTCCCAATCATCGATGCAATTGGCTTCGTAGCTGGGCTTTTGATTCGTACGCAGATAACCCGGCACATGATGGTTTACAATTCCCGAAAGACGACCTGTTTTAATTCCAGCCTTTGTATCAAGCTCTGGACTACCTGAAAGAAAAATTAAACCTCCATCCAAAAAAAAAGCATTACCCGTTTCATGAACATAACTCAGCAAAGCATTTCGTGCACTGTTGATATGATTTGGAACAGATTCAGAAGTAATAGGAATGTATTTAGTTCCCGATGTAGTGCCTGATGTCTTTGCGAAATAGGCTGGCTTACCTTTCCATAAAATATTTTCTTCACCATGAACTACGCGTTCGATGTAAGGCTTCAGTCCTTCATAATCGCGAATAGGAACTTGCTTTTTAAAGTCTGAGTAATTCCGAATGGAGGAAAAATTATGATCGCGACCAAAGGCGGTATCCTTGGCTTGATCAATGAGGTTTTTAAAAATTTCTTGCTGAGAGCGAAAAGGCTCCAGCGACCATTTCTTCGTTTCG
>JBDTTT010000008.1:0-79834 GCA_039930485.1 Chryseolinea sp. | reverse complement strand
CTGATTTCGTTGGAATAGCAAGTTCATTTCCACCAAACGACATTTTGTTTACGAACGAGAATTCATCAAACTTATGAGGACTGATTTTAGGATTGCGAAGTGTGAACGTTTCTTCTGAGCTAAGAGGAGGTAATCCATTGGCTCCGTTGTCGCGGTAAGAAGCTCGTAAAATATAAACGCCTACACCTTTATCACCTGGTTTTAGTTTGGTTGTGTACGTGCCTTTGATTGGCAACGATTTTACTTTCGCTTTTTCATCTGCAAGGCTTAAAATGTATTTCACCATTTCAGATGCATCAGCAGCAGAAAGTTGTGGATGACCTGCCATCGGTACTTCACCCCAAACACCACTTCCGCCTGAGATTACTTTCTTCGTTAATAATTCTACTGATGAAGCTTTGCCTTTATATTTCTGCGATACATCATTATAAGTAGGGCCGATCGATTTTTTATCTACACTGTGACACGCTTTACAATCGTTGGCTGCAATGAGCTTCATGCCTTTAACATAGGTTGCTGATGCATCAGCAGAACGATGCCCTTGTGCAATTTCAATTTTATCAAATCCTTCTGCCAGGTAATCGATGTTAACTGATACTTGCTCGGGTTTAATTTTACCATTTGCTAAACTGCCATCTTCTTTGTCGTTTACTTTTACTTCATAGTTGAAAGTTCCGTTAGGGAAGTAGAAGGATTTATTACTCTTGCCCATATCAAACACCAATACAGGTGGTTCGTTACCTGCAGTCAGTTCTAATGATTGGGTTGATACTCCCCCTTTACCATCACTCACTGTTAATGTTGCTTTGTAAACATCGGCCTTCGCTAAAGTTAGCGTAGCATCAGGTGTATTGATGACTTTACTGAAACCTGTTTTGGATGTAATGGTCCAGGTATATTTCAATGGATCGTTATCAGCATCTTTAGTTCCTTTTGAAGATAGATTAACCGTGAATGGAATTGCACCGCCCATCTTATCGGCTTCAACCTGAATTAATGGTTTTCTGTTTCCTCCATTATATTCAATGCGAATTAAGCGCGCATCATCATTTGCAGAGAACCATCCGGAACCATATTCCAGCATATACAAATCTCCATTCGCTGCAAACTCCATATCCATCGGATTACTGAATCGATAGCTCGGCATGAATTGTTCCATCGAAATATAATTTCCTTCCTTGTCCATTGTTACCGTCATGATCCATCCACGCATCCATTCGTACGTCAACAATTTTCCATCATAGTATTTTGGAAAGGCACGGGGTGCTGTTTTAAAATCTTCGCTGTAGAAAACCGGACCCGCCATGGCATTACGTCCGCCTGTTCCGACAAGTGGAAACTCTTTTGATTCCCCATACGGATACCAGATAAATGCTTTCTGTGCAGTTGGTAATTCTTGCAAGCCTGTATTGTTTGGTGAAGTGTTCGTAGGTTTTTCTGAATCCCACTTTTCACCAGACTGATTTGCTGTGAAATCAAATTTGGTGTACGCCTTATTGTCGCCAACAAAATGCGGCCAGCCAAAATTTCCAGCTTTGCGTGCTTGTCCAACTTCATCATGTCCTGCTGGACCACGATTAGGATCAGGACCATTTGCATCAGGCCCTACTTCTCCCCAATATAAAAATCCTGTTTTCTTATCAATTGAAATTCTGTAGGGATTGCGATGTCCCATGGTATAAATCTCTGGTCTTGTTTGAGGGGTTCCTTTTGGAAATAAATTTCCTTCCGGGATGGAATAGGTACCGTTTGGCAAGGGTTTGATGCGAATAATTTTTCCGCGTAAATCATTTGTGTTGGCAGAAGATTTTTGAGCATCCCATGGACTGCGATCAGGACGTTCATCGCTTGGACTGTATCCATTTGATCCGTGAGGATTTGTATTATCACCTGTAGACAGATATAAGTTGCCACTCTTGTCAAAGGCAATTGATCCCCCAGTATGACAGCATTGCTCACGTTGTGTTGGTATTTCCAACAATACTTTTTTAGAAGCCAGGTTCAATACATTACCGACCAGCTCATATCGCGCAAGAATATTTTTTGCCGCTTCTCCGACTGGAGAATAATAAAGATAGATCCAATGATTGATTGCAAAGTTGGGATCTTTGTTCAGACCCAGCAGGCCATCTTCTGCTTCAGAAATTTTTCCTTCTTTGTCTTTGTATTTTGTGCTTACCGGAATAGTAGCGATGGTAGTCAGCTTTTTTGTTGCGATGTTATAAAGCCTCACCGCTCCATGGCGCTCAATAAATAAAATACGCCCGTCACCCAGCACACTCAATTCGATTGGCTCATTGAGTTTCTCTTTTAAAATTACTTTTGAAAAACGATTTTCTTCCGGACGTGCTTTTGAATAATCTAATGGAGCGGGAGTTGCACCGCCCATCGCGTAATTCAAACCGGCCCAAACATGATTTAAGAAAAGCGGTTCAGAGAATGTTTCATCAGTGTGACCCATGGCAGTGTAAAATGCACGGCCACCATCAAACTCATGATACCAACTCATCGGATGATCATCACCATTTTTTCCGCCTTGATATGATTTCTCATCAATCTTTACCAATACATTGATTGTCGGATCAATTTGTTTGAAGCTGTAAAACTCATCGGTGCGCTCAAACTCATCCGGCATTCCTTGAGTGGCCCAATGATCTTTTTGCACTACATAAAATTTTCCTTTTTGAATGTTATTGGGATTTGGATGATCAAGGAAAAATGCGCCTGCTAAGTGACCATACCATGGCCAGTTGTATTCACAATCTGTTGCTGCGTGAATTCCTAAATAGCCACCACCTGCCTGAATGTATCTTTCAAACTCAGCTTGTTGATCTGCATTTAATACGTCTCCTGTTGTATTGAGAAAAACAACTGCACGATAGCGTTTTAAATTGGCCGTGGTAAATTGTGTTGCATCTTCAGTCATGTCGGCAACAAAACCTTTTTCTTTTGCCATCTTCTCGAACGCGAGTTTCCCAGGTTCAATAGAACCGTGACGATAGCCTTCGGTTTTACTGAATACTAAAATGCGTGGCAATTCATCGACTGCTGTACGATAGCTAAAGGCCAGCGTAACCAACATGATGATTAATCCAGACAGGACTTTCATTGGTGGTATCAATTGTTTCATACTTACTTATTAATTAGGTGAAGGTTGTTCGATTCGGTCTACTGCGTTTAAGACTATTGATTTTGGGCACGTATAATGCGTAAATAGTGCTTTAACAATATTAGTAGTTTTTAATGTGTAATACTTACACATTAAAATAAAATCATTCACATATTTACGTGAGTATTTGAAAAACCTCTTAATTAATAATTGGAAGCCTGATTGGAGATTGTTTTCTAATCCTAATCTAACACACGGATGTTAGTGGGATGACTGAGTTTGTAATCGGATTGCTTATTGTTGATGGCGAGTTTCGTATTTACATAACCCTTTTTATAGAGTTTTACGCGCGCCTCAAATTCAATGATGACTCCTTCTTTTAATTGAACCTTCTCAAAACCTTTTGTGAAGGCGAACCAGTGATGATCAGTCACTACTAAATTTGTTTCTGTGTCAACAATGTTAGTGAGCAGAATGGTAGTTTCGGAGTATCCATTGTAGTTCACCTTTTTGCCGAAGCGAGTAAACAACGCTTTGAATTTTTTGCGCTCACCGACCTTGTCTGCAAGATTTTTTCTCATCGATTGACTAAATCAAAATTTATCCGCTAGTATAATCAACTTGAGGGAGAGTTGATTGTGTTACCGGCTAGTAGATTCAGAGATCATCCATAATAGCGCCAAATGTTTTTAAATACAATGACATTAGTGTTTAACAACATTTGCAATTAACCCATTTTCGGAAATATCAGAATGTCTGATATTTCCGAAAATGGATGTATATCAGACACTAGTGTCTGATATTAGGTGGACGTTATGAGCAATTTTAGTGACACCATACAAGCAGACAATTTCGACTGACTTTTCAACAACCTAAAAAAAATGATGTAAAATTTAAGAAACCGAATAGTTGCACATATATTTGCAACCGAATAGTTGCGTGTATAGACCAATGAGACGAGACAATTAACTCGACAAGTTACTAGCAACAAAAAAAATAAAAGATGAGCAATAATTTATTATTCAACTTTAAAGTTGACAAATCAACAAGCACCGTATTTGTAGACAAAGAGTTTGATGCCGAACTTTCACTTGTGTGGGATGCTTTTACAAAACAAAAAATTCTTGACCAATGGTGGGCACCAAAGCCATTAATTTCAAAAACAAAATATATGGATTTTAGAGTTGGAGGTAGAAGATTTTATGCAATGGTAAGCCCAGATGGAGTGGAAATAGGTTGGCAAATATTTGATTATACTTCCATTACACCCAAATCAAATTTTAAATGCCTAAGTGTTTTTGCCGATAAGGACGAAACACCACATTTGCCAGGTGCAAATTGGGACTTGACTTTTAGTGAACAAAATGCCTGCCTGCCGGACAGTCAGGGAATTACTAAAGTTAGTATTTCAATCTACTTTGAATCACTTGAAGAATTGGAAAAATGATAGAAATGGGCTTCAAAGAAGGTTTCACTGTGACATTAAACGAATTGACAAGCTTATTAAAAACTTTAAAGAAATAGAAAATGAATAAATTAATTTTTCTTGCAGCGATTGTTTTTTGTTTGACAATTTCTTGTTCAAATCCAAATCAGCCAGATAACTCTGATAACGCAATCAATCAAATCGTAATTGCAAATGACTCCAGTAAAAACATTAAAAATAAAAATATGATTACTCAAAAAATTACACCCTATTTGTGGGTAGAGAAAGATGCCAAAGCTGTAGCAGATTACTACTTATCCATTTTTAAAGACGGTAAGCTGAAAGATTTTCGCAAGTTCGATAGTGACGAAAGTGGAAATGATGCAGGCATAGAAACTGCTGTAATTGAAATAGCAGGAATGGAGTTTAGTATTTTAGCCGCAGGCCCACTATTCAAATTTAATGAAGCAGTTTCTTTTGTTATCAATACAAAAGACCAAGCCGAAACGGATTATTATTGGGAAGCTCTTACTAAAAATGGTGGTGAGGAAGGCTCTTGTGGATGGTGTAAAGATAAGTATGGATTATCATGGCAAGTTGTACCAACTGAATATTTTGAATTAATACATAGCAATGACCCAATAGTAAGAGAGAAAGCAATGAAGAACACATTAAAGCAGAAAAAATTGATACTTTCAGAACTTAAATAAACTTAAGGCAAAATAATTTGAAAATGGAATTCAATCCAAACAACAATGTTGTTAAACGCTGTCTTCAAGGTATGGGTATGGAAGAAAGAGGCAACCCTGAAGAAGCAGTTAAACTGTTTCTTCAAGCCTGGAACGAAGCGACAAACGACTTTGAAAGATTTATTGCAGCGCATTATGTAGCCCGACAGCAAAAAAATGTTTCCGACAAATTAAAATGGCTCGAAACGGCTTTGGTGTTTGCATTAAAAATAAATGACGACACCGTTAAGAGCGCTTTCCCATCTTTATATTTCAATATTGCCAAATGCTACGAGGATTTAAGCGACTCTGTCATGGCAAAAAAGAATTATGAATTAGCAACTTCGTTCAAGGATATGCCTTCTGACAAAGGCCCCTTTTATCACGGTACGAAAGCGGATTTGCAAGTTGGAGATTTACTGACAGCAGGGGGCAGTTCTAATTATCAACCTGAACTCACAATGAATCACATTTATTTCACGGCCCTTGCTAATGGGGCGGGACTAGCTGCTGCCTTAGCAAAAGGGGATGGACATGAACGTGTTTATATCGTTGGACCGACAGGAGGTTTTGAAAACGACCCTAATGTTACAGACAAAAAATTTCCCGGCAATCCGACACGCTCATATCGCTCCCAAGCGCCATTAAAAATCGTTGGCGAAATAACAGATTGGATGAGACAAACACCTGAGGACCTCCAAAAATGGCGTGAAAAGTTGGCCAATGTCAAAGGAGATATTATTAATTAAATTTCTAAGAGGCGGATACTTATAACGTAGCGCAACAACCGCCAACAAAATGTAAGTTCCATTGCTGGGCTTCGTTTAAGTTTGTAGTTTATGTTCTCAAATAACGTTTTGTTACGTGAGACAGTTTGGTCTTTCAAAGAAAAGCAACGTCACATACATAAGCGTGGTGTCAATACTCTAAAAAGTTTAAGGCTAACAATCGACAATAATGACAAAGAGTATCCTGGTGACTATTTTCATTCTACTGATTTTCGGCTGTAGCCCATCAGAGAATTCGAAGACTCGTAATTTTGAATTGATTGTTAGTGATTTTGAAAAACAACTGCAAAGGGATCTAAAAGATGATAACATCGGAGGAAGTATTTCTGTTGCAATTATTAAGGAAGATAAAATAGTTTGGTCAAAAGCACTTGGCTGGTCTGACCAAGAGAATAAGATACTGGCCGACACGAGCACTATCTATCGTACGGGTTCTATTTCAAAATCCTTTACTGCATTCCTTATGATGCAATTAGTCGAAGAAGGATTAATTAAGGTGAACGATCCAATTGAATTGTACTTGCCGGAAATTAGGGAGCTAAAAGGATATTCAGACTCAACTAAAATTACTTTTTTGCAACTATCGACTCACATGTCCGGACTAATCCGTGAACCAGAATTAGAAGGCGCTGCCTCTGGACCAATTGAAAATTGGGAAAGTAAAATTATACAATCAATACCAAAGACGTCTTTTGAAAATCGACCAGGTGAGCAATTTAACTATTCAAATATTGGCTATGGAATTCTGGGGCTCTCACTGTCACGCGCTGCAAAGAGACCATTTGTTGAATTAGTGAAGGACAAAATATTTATTCCCCTTAAGATGAATAACTCTTATTTTCAAATACCGAATGACAAAACAGCCAGGTTTGCAAAAGGTATGGATGGTGGCCCGTTTGGAGAAATCGATGTAGAAACACCAAGGATTGAACACGCTGGACGAGGTTATAAAGTTCCTAATGGAGGAATTTATTCTACTCCAAATGACTTAGCAAAGTTCATGATATCGAATATGGGGTATCGTGCGCTTCTGAAGCCGGAGACACTTAACCTTATGCAAACAGGGAAGTCATCGGCCGGAGACAGCTATGGTTTGGGATTTTTTATTTCCGGGGGTAACGGTATAACGATTATTGAGCATAGCGGATCAGTTTCAGGATATACAGCTCAACTTGCTTTCGATAGGGATAGCAAATATGGAGTTGTTATCATGCGGAATTATAATTGGGGTACAACAGATTTGTCTTTACGGTCGCACATTCTGCTTAGGGATCTTAACAAATTGAAAAAAAATAACCTAGATTAGGTAGGGGTATAGCTACCAACAACTATAACACACGCATACGTTTTATAGTCGGGCGTTGGTATCAATTTTAATTGGACAGATGAATAAAATAATCTTCGGAACGATTTTGTTAGTAATGTTTTCTTGTGACAAGAAAGCAAACGAAAAGGACTTTGTTAAATATGTTGACGGCAGACAACTATTGACCTTAAATGGAATCAAAAGGAACGGGGACAGAATTAATGAACCAAAAATTAATTTAGTGATACCGGACTCCGCCAGGATTGATGAAGAATTCCTTGCGAAATTTTTCTATCCGGGACTGACTTAATAATAGCTGACGCATTTGTGGACTGTGAGGGTGTTGGCAATGCATCTGTAGACACTGTTACGTATAAAGTAAGAGGTTGTAAACATGGACTGATTGTTAAGGATGACACAATTTTAATTGCATTTAAACCGACAAGTTCTGGGGTCAAACAATTCTCGGAAGTAACGATTCTGACGAAACACACAGACAACGTATTGAGGACAATGAAATACACATTTGATTATAAAGTGACTGAAGATTGAAAACTGCCCCCAACAACGAACTGTGCTAAAGGTCAAGCAAAATAAAAGCAGACACTTAAAGTTTGATATTCTTTAATCGAACACCAACGTACCAAATCGCCCGTAGTCATGAAACGTTGTGGTTGTGGGTTGCCATTCCCATTCGTTGTCACCATTGTCGTAATCAATTCGATAGATATTAACTCGCCACGTTGTGCCTCGCTTGGGTGGAACATTATTCAGTGGAGTGAGTAATGTATAGGGAAGAAAAAATTCAGCAATCCATCCCACTGTATTTTCTCCTTCTTTAATAATGCGGGCAACGTGCTGAGTTTTTCGATCACCAAAGTAATGCCAGGGCCTCCAGCCCAAAAATTTTCCCTTCATGTTCGGTACCAAAATCGCGAGTTCATAATCTAAGGGTGACAGTTCATATTCAAAGTAAATTGGAATTTGTTCATCCGGCCAGAAGAAAATCTCTACAACATCTTCATTAAACAAATCAGCAAAGTCTTCTTTTAATGTTGCTGTAATCTTTTTGTCTTCGCAATAGAACAAGGTGTAAATACCTTTATCAGAATAAAGCAACTTCACTTTCGTGTGATAGTTTATTGCTGACGGATTTCGTTTAGGCAACGTGATCCAGGCAGTAGCATTCCATACGGTGGCAGAAGTATCTCCCGATACATCAAAATCATTTGTGTGCTTGATGGTAAGCATAGCTTTTTTTCCTTCTGCTTTGTTCAGCTTTTGTGCGAACATCGATTCAGGAAGTAAAACCACGAACACACACGCACACCAAATTGTAAAACCGTTCGTATTCATTGTATTAGACTTTGAATTAAAAAAACTATATTTTCATCATCCCATCTTAACTATCCCACCATGAAAAAAATTACACTCACGCTGCTGGTCTTAATATACATCGTTTCGTATTCATTTGCGCAAAATAAGAATGAGCCCATTCGCATTATTATGATTGGCGCCCATCCGGATGATTGTGATCAAGGAGGAGGAGGCACTGCAATTTTATTTGCATCGATGGGTTATGCTGTAAAATTTGTTTCGGTTACAAATGGAGATGCAGGCCATCAATCGGAAGGCGGAGGAGCGTTGGCAAAACGAAGAATAGCGGAATCAAAAGAAGCGGGCAAACGATTTGGAGTAGAATATGATGTACTCGATAATCACGATGGTGAATTAACACCAACTCTTGAAGTGCGTCTTCAGATCATTCGAAAGATTAGAGAGTGGAATGCCGATGTTGTAATTGCACCGCGTCCAAATGATTATCATCCCGATCATCGTTATACAGGAGTACTTGTTCAGGATGCTGCTTACATGGTGGCAGTTCCCAATGTAGCGCCCGATACACCGCCATTAAAAAAGAATCCTGTGTTCTTATACTTCCAGGATAATTTTCAACGACCCAATCCATTTCGCGCTGACATCACAGTTGATATTTCATCTGTGTTTGATAAAAAGGTGTATGCACTTGATGCACACCAATCACAAGTGTATGAATGGCTACCATGGATTGGTGGTTATGCATCAGAAGTGCCGGCTTCACCTGCTGATCGTCTTGCCTGGTTAGGAAAAAGAATAGCAGAACCCGTCACACCTGACTTTCTAAAATCATTAAAGAAATGGTATGGAAAGGAACGCGCGCTTAAAGTAAAGAATGCCGAGGCATTCGAGATTTGTGAATACGGTGTTCAACCAGGTGCCAATGAAATCAAACGCTTGTTTCCGATGCTGGGAAAATGAGCGTGTTATTTCCACACCAACCATTCGTAAAGTATTGCTGTGAAAGTAAATCAAATTGCGGCATATTTGATTGATGACCTTTAACAATAACATGAGAATATAAACAACAATGAAATGAAAAGAAATTCAAATTTTGGAATGCCCACGATGTTGCAACGGATTGTTGCGCTTATGTTTTTAGTATTTACCTTCTGTGCGGCAGAAGCATTGAATAATGAAGATGCTCATTCTCTTGAAGGTCGATGGGACATTACACTTTCAATGGGAGGTAAAGAACTTCCTTCGTGGTTGGAAGTTACACATTCAGGAGTGCAAATGCTTGTTGGTCGATTTGTATATGCAAATGGTAGCGCGCGTCCTATCTCGAAAGTAAATTTTAAAGACGGAAAATTCAGTTTTACAATTCCACCGCAGTGGGAAAAGGAAACAAAAGATTTGGAATTTGAAGGTACACTTACAGCAAGTGGCATAAGCGGAACATTAATTTATGTCGATGGAAAAAAATACAACTGGACTGGTGTTCGCGCGCCATCTCTTAAGCGGGAAGGTGAACCTGTATATGGTGAACCGATTACATTATTTAATGGTGTTGATCTGAAAGGATGGCAGGCCATGGGTGAGAACCAATGGAAAGTAAAAGATGGAATTTTGACCAGTGATAAATCAGGAGCGAATTTGGTTTCAGAGATGAAGTTCAACGATTTTAAACTGCACATCGAATTCCGTTATCAGAAAGGTAGCAACAGTGGTGTTTATCTTCGCGGACGTTATGAAGTTCAGATTGAAGATGACAAAGGCAAGGAACCATGGGTTGGTTACTTGGGCGCGGTCTATGGATTTCTTACACCAAGTGAAATGGTGGCAAGAGATGCAGGTGAATGGCAATCATACGATATTACATTAAGAGGTAGAATGGTTACCATAGTAGGTAATAACAAACCCATCATTATCAATCAGGAAATTCCTGGAATTACCGGAGGTGCAATTGACAGTAAAGAAGGCGAGCCTGGCCCGATCATGATGCAAGGCGATCATGGACCAATTGAATACAGAAATATTATCATCACTCCGATAAAGTAAATATTGTATACTATAGGCTGAGCAAAGAGACCTCAACGTTATTGGCGTTGAGGTCTTTATTTTTCGCTATGATTCACTGAGCATTTGGCGCTGGTTGTATATGCTCTTCAAATGAAATAGCAACTTACTTCGAAAATTCAAACCTTCATAAGTTCAAAACGTTAGTAGCCAACTATGGATAGACGTGTGTTTATTAAGAGAAGTATTGGAGGATTAACAGCCGCAACAGTTTTGACCGGATTATACGCCTGGCAAATTGAACCCTTTTGGTTGGAGTTTGTAAAATTAAAAATGCCGATAAAAAATCTGCCTGAAGATTTAATAGGTAAAACACTTATGCAGATCAGTGATGTGCATGTTGGAGAAAAATTTGACTATCACTACATCATCGATTCCTTTAGCAAAGCAAAAGAGTATAAGCCTGACTTCGTAGTATACACGGGTGATTATGTAAGCACACATAAGAATGAAGTTCAATACAAAAAGCTTGACGAGGTATTAAAACACATGGTAATAGGGAAGCTGGGAACCGTTGGCATTTTAGGTAATCACGACTATGGCGTAAATTGGTCTCAGGGCAAAGTTGCCAACAAAGTATCCAGTATGTTGACCAATAATGGAGTGACTGTGTTGAGAAATAATGGTACAGAAATAAAAGGACTAAACTTTATTGGCTTTGATGATTATTGGGGATTGAACTTCAATCCAAAGAAGACGATGAAGCGTGTTAATAAAAACAAAGCCAATCTGATTCTGTGTCACAATCCCGATGTATGCGATTTAGATATATGGAATCATTACGATGGTTGGATTCTGTCGGGACATACACATGGTGGTCAGTGTAAGGCGCCATTTCTTCCACCGCCTATGTTGCCTGTAGAAAATAAAAATTATACGGCCGGTAAATTTGAACTAAGCAATGAACGGACTCTTTATATTAACAGAGCACTGGGGCACTTATGGCAAGTTCGATTTAATGTGCGACCAGAGATTACCATATTCGAACTGGAAAGGGCATAATCAATCGACAACGAAACCATTTCTCACCCATCATTTCGCAAAAGCTAGTTACACCAAGCGTTGCCTATTGCAACAAACGAATTACTTTTTTACATTGAAAAAGATTCCTTAACCCACCCGATCCAATCCGATCACTAGCCTACGGGGAATCAATAGATAGTTTAACATTTAAAGAACAGACACTCAATTGAGTTTTGGAATAATAAAGTAGACTAGTAATTTAAGTTATCTTAAAGGTATGATTGACTATTGGACAGGTATTTTAGGTGGACCCTATCTGGTCCGAGTCTTCCTACTTAAAGAATAATAAATACATGCTGCCGCAAGTCTTAGGAATGTGAGAGGGCATTGCGCGTGACTTGTGCCTTTTGTAAAAGGTCCTTCACTCGCAGAGTACTCCGATGAATTTACAAAACACCAGAGAGATTATTTATTAGCACTACTTGAACTAGAATTTTGTTCCGATTTTAAAACGGAATTTTAAACCGATATGCTCATCTCCGCTACAGCTTTCATTTCGTAATCGTAAGGCCTATCGTAAAAGTTACCTTTCGCATCAGCCCAAATGCTGGATAGTTTTCCACTTTTATCTTTTACTTCCAGGTAAAAACCATTTTCGCTGGGATTAGAACTTTCCCAATAGCTTGTAACTTCCTGACCTTTATAAGAACTGATAAGCAAAGCACTCTTTACCAGCGAAGATACTTCTGCATCATTCCAATCTATTTTCTTATAGGTATCAATATAATGGCTTTGATTGTCATAGGTCGCCATGTAATATGTATCACCCAGCATATAAGATGCTGTGTATCCGTAAAGTGACTGCGAGAATTCTACGGGTTGATCGGTGGCAATCGTAACGCGTTCATCTAAACCCGCAGGGCGATTTTTGCTTTGTTTCTGATCGGTTACAACCAGCAGATCGGAGTTGTCGGCCATTTGCGCGTATGAAGTAAGGGTGAGCATCGATGCCACCGCAAGAGCCAGGGAATTATTTATTATTTTTTTCATTGTTCAATCGTCTAAAGAATGGGTGAATTTGAATTTATCGTGTTTCGTTCGCTTGATCACTCCTTATGAATAAACGTGCCACGCTAAAAAACCAATACCTATCGCCTGAAGGCGTGACTTAAAGCTTAAAAATGGGGAATGCTTGTAACGCATGTGAAGAAACCAACACGATCAATCCCACAATGGGAGTTGATTTTCTCCAATGAGATGCTCTGTCTCCCGTCAGAGGCACTCGCAGAGGACCCTGATGCGTTGACAGATTACATCCCTGTCGTTGCAGATCTGAAAACATAATTATAATTTCAAGCGAATAAAAAAGTTACGATGCAGCGAATTCTAAAAACACTTTTCCTTTTAACATGCTTTTGTGCCTTAATAAGCTGTAGAAACAAATTAGAGCAAAAAGGATTTCCTGTTGCAAGTCCCACCGAAAATGAGGAACAGAGTACAGTGGATGGAATTTCAAAAGATTCATTGGCATTTCCGACAAGGCCAAGCAATGTCCTTTTGACGGGCAATCCTCTCTATCGTTTAACAACCATTTACAAAGTGAACTTCAATAGAGACAGCACCACCTTTATTGGCTCAAATGATTTTCACTTTAACTATGAGGGCTTCGGAGAAACAGATGGAAACCAATGGCACAATAATTATTTACCTGGATTGGAAGCCGTGTATGGCTACAACTTGGTAAATATTTCACATTATGATATTGAAACTCAAAAGCAAAAGAACTTCTTTGAAAAACCGGTGCTGATAAAAACATTGTATTATCCTTCTTTTTCAAAAGACACCTTGAACTACAAGCCGGTAAATCGAAATTATTTTATGATTTCAGTTTACGATGAAGACACGAATAAAGATGGATTTATAAACGTGCATGATTTAAGACGATTCTATTTATTCGACATACACGCTGAGAACAAGAAAGCTATCATCCCCACAGACTATTCTGCTCAGAAATTGGAGTATGATCCAGCCAACGACTTCATTTATCTTTTTGCCAAGTTAGACGAGAACAAAAACGGAAAGATTGATGAGTTGGAACAGATTCATGTTTTTTGGATTGATCTGAAAAATCCTGAAAGAGTAGGGAAGCAATATTAAAATATCAAAGTCCGTAGGCCAATGGTTTTGAATGAAACCAATTAGCTGGGTTCAGTTTAAGTTTGTAGCTTAGTTTTAAACTACATTTGATTATTCGGCACAATTTTGGTTTCCAAAGGCGAGCAACGTCACCTACATAACATGAAATACATTTTAACAATTTTAATTTCGACTATCGTAACCGTTTTAAACGGACAGCCATTGTGTAAGATTGATACACGCTATAGAATGCTGGGAAACAGACATGCCATTCATTACGATACACTCGGATTCAACAGTTCTCTTAAATCAAAATATTTATATGGCGATCTTTTTGACGCAAGCTTTTTCGTAAAAGAATATGTTTGGGAAACGGCTTATTACGAAGGCGTAATCATACAAAGCAGCGTACCAAAAGGTGGACCATACACTGATCCTAACGGAGAAAGGTTTGGATATTCAATATTCTGGACTCGTATAATTAATGAAACGGATACTCCGTTAGAACTAACCATTAGTTTTAATTCATTCACCCTTTTCCCTTCGCCCGATTCCTTCTTAAAATTATTTCTGCCTTCAGACACCATGACACTTGCCAACACCATAGCGTATGACTATGGAGTAGATGTAAAATCTTTTTTAGATAAGAGCTTTAGTGAACCGACCGTGTTGCAAAGAACGATTAATCCTAATGAGGAATATTTTTTCAATATCGGAGCGCTATCTGATCAAGGAGGTAGTGTTGAACGAGCGGAACTTGTCTTAAAAGGACAAGATCTTTTTTATAGAATTCTAGGCCCGCATCTTGATCCTGAATTAATTCCCTGCGGACGTATTGTTATTAAAAAGTGAGTTAGTATTCATACGTGGAAAATTTCAATTTTGGTGCAGACAGATGTGATGGATAGAGATTCTTCCGCGAGATGTGTAAAGTAAAACAGTAAATGAAACTCACCATTAAATCAGCCCTACCCGACAATTCCATTTCGCATTTTGTTCACAGCTTTTGGATGCTTGAAAACAAGACAGGAAAAGATATTCCGTCAACCGTGCTGCCGAATGGAATGGTTGATTTGATTTTTACGAAAACGAATTCACAGAGCTGGGAAATAGTAGTGAGGGGTATTGACACAATACCAAGTCAGGTGACGATTGCAGCAAACACAAAAATGTTTTCAATCGGGCTAAAATTATTGGCTGTGGAATATTTGTTAGGAGATTCAATAAAAGATGTGCTGAACGAAGGCAAACATATAACGAATGATTTCTGGCTATTCGAACAAAAAGACTTCAGCAGTTTAAAAAACTTTTGCAACAAGGCAACACAAAAAATAAAAACCATTTCATCTGAAACTATCGACAGCCGTAAGAAGAAATTATTTGAACTCCTTTACGCTTCCAACGGCTCTATGACCGTAAAGGAACTTTCCGAAAAAGTCTATTGGAGCAGTCGGCAAATCAATCGTTACTTTAATCAGCAGTTTGGAATTTCACTCAAAGTATATTGCAACATTCTCCGCTTCGGGGCTTCGTTCAAACACATTAGCGAAGGCAAACTTTTTCCTGAACAGAATTTCGCAGACCAAAATCATTTCATCAAACAAATTAAAAAGTACGCTGGTGTTACACCGAAAGAATTGAGCAAAAACAAGAATGATCAATTCGTTAATATCACTGCAATTAAAAATTTTCCCTCCTGAAAACGGCTGATTTATACTATTTCATTTCTCAGGATCTTAGCACTTTGCATCGTAAACTTTAACGAAGCAAAAAAATTATGTTACTGGAAAACAAACGAGTAGCCATTGTAGGCGGTGGTCCTGGTGGATTAACATTGGCAAGACTTCTACAAACAAAAGGAGTCGATATACAAGTGTATGAAAGAGATTTAAATAAAAATGCCCGTGTGCAGGGTTCACCACTTGATTTGCATGAAGAATCAGGATTAGCGGCTTTACGCAAAGCTGATTTACTGGACGAGTTTAAAAAGAATTATCGTCCGGGTGCAGATAAAATGATTATTGCAAATGAAAATGCAGAGATACTGTACAGCGACCACCAACATAAAACTGGGGAGAATGATAAATTTGGAAGTGAACATTTCCGTCCTGAAATAGACCGTGGTCCGTTAAGAAATATGTTATTGGAATCCTTAAAGCCCGAAACAATTGTGTGGAACAGTCATTTTATTTCAATGGAAAAACAGAACGAAGGTTGGGTGTTGCACTTCAAAAACAATTCATCTGCTTATGCAGATGTGGTAATTGCTGCGGATGGTTCTAATTCTAAAATCCGTCCGTACATTACCGATATAAAACCCTTTTATTCTGGTGTAGTAATGCTTGAAGGCAATGTTTACGATGCGCCAAAAACAGCGCCTCATATTTGCGCGTTACTAAATGGTGGAAAAATAATGGCTTTCGGGAACACAAAAAATATTTTGCTTGGACAAAAAGCCAATGGTGAAATAGGTTTTTATGCAAGCCTCAAAGCGGATGAGAATTGGGTGACGAATAATGGTTTAGATTATTCTGATAAAACACAATTGTTGTCATGGTTTAAAAAAGAATATTCTGAATGGAGCAGTATTTGGTATGAGCTATTTGAAAACGCAGCAACACCTTTTATTCCACGACCAATCTATTGTATGCCTTTAAACCAAGCTTGGGAAGCTCTGCCCAACTTGACCATTCTTGGAGATGCTGCACATGTGATGCCTCCCTTTGCAGGTGAGGGGGTAAATATGGCTATGCTTGATGCGTTGGAATTGAGTGAATGTTTAACGTCTGACAAATACCATACTGTGAAGGAATCCATTTCTTCGTATGAAATAAAGATGCGCAAAAGAGCAGAAATGGCATCGCAGGAATCGCTTGAAAATGGCGAGCGGATGCACAGTGAAAACGCATTGCAAACCATGCTCGATTTCTTTAGTAATCCAAACTTAGCTTAGTAAATAAGAAAGAGCGAACAGAACTTGTTAAAAGGACATGATCTTTTTTATAGAATTACCATCTGGCGCAAGCGTCTCGCTTGTGCCTATTTGAATACAAGCGTCCCGCTTGTATTCATTACAATGCTGGCGTTTCATATATTGAAATAATTGATCGGTCAAGCTGGACGCCAGGTTAGACGCAGCATCCCCGAGACGGGAGACTCTGCTATGACCTTTTTTCCATCAGAGTCTCCCATCTTGGTTTAAGTTTGCCCACAAAATATTAGGTCGAATTGATACTACATGAAAATAACTTCATCGCACTGTGACAATTCCCGAAATTAGGCTACTAATGCACTAAAGACAGTAGCGAAATTGGAATTACACAAACGCAACTTTACTCGGATAGTAGAATCGAATCAAGGTATCATAAAGAGCTTGTGTAATGCCTATTATACAAGCTATGAAGATCGAAAAGATGTTTTTCAAGATATTGTTCTACAGTTGTGGAAATCATTTGAGACATTCCGGGGAGAGTCTGAAATAAGCACCTGGATTTACAGGGTAAGTCTTAACACTATTCTCGCCAAAGTCAGAAAGGAAAAGAGGACAATAACGGCTGAATCAATTAGTTGCTCTGAACTCATCTTTTCGAATGCAATGGCAGATGATGATACAGAACTTCTAACCATCGTGCTTCAATCTTTAAAAGGAATTGATAAAGCGATCGTCATCCTTTACCTGGAAGGATATAAGAACAAAGAGATATCTCAAATTTTAAATCTCACACCTACGAATGTAAGCACCAGGTTAAATCGGGTGAAAGCAGAACTAAAAGCCAAATTTAAAAATCAGCATTATGAATTTAAACAACCTTAAGCCTGCGTGGCGCCAATTGAGAGTATTGAATTCTATGCAAGGAATGAATCAGGAAGAAATCCTATTGATACTCGAAGGGACTGAAATTATGGCGATAAGCAAAACGAATAGATTGCTGATGCTCACCATCGTGTTCATGGTAATAACATTTTTCTGTCAGGGAGGATGATCGCTTACATTATTTGGGATATAGCCCCGGAAATCTTTAATGGATTCGAATTTTTAAGGTGGTATGGAGTCTGCTGGGCTGTAGGTATGATTCTCGGGTATGAAATCATGCTCAGAATTTACAAGACAGAAGACATTCCAAGTGTAGAAGTTGACAAACTCACAATGTATGTAGTGTTGGGCGTTATTCTGGGTGCTCGTTTGGGTCATATTTTATTTTACGATCCGATTTACTATTGGAACAATCCAATTGAAATTCTCCCGTTTAAAATCAATCCAACTTTTGAATTCACTGGCCTGGCAGGCCTTGCAAGTCATGGTGGAATTTTAGGAGCGTTACTCGCGCTGCACCTTTATAATAGAAAGTTCAAGCGGGGCTATTTATGGCTTCTAGACAGAATAGCTATAGCTGCAGCAGCATTAGGTGCGTTCATTCGACTGGGTAACTTACTGAATTCTGAAATAATTGGAATTCCTTCCAACCTACCATGGGCTTTTATATTCACAAGAGTTGATCAAACACCAAGACATCCGGCACAGTTGTATGAAGCAATATTTTATCTAGGAATAAGCATCGCCTTGTATTTTATATGGAAGTCAAAAAAATTCTATGAACGCAATGGGTTCATCTGTGGACTTGGAGTAGCGTTGATATTTGCTCAGAGATTCCTGATAGAATTTTTGAAAGAAAACCAGGTTGCATTTGAAGAAAATCTTACCTTGAACATGGGACAAACTTTAAGTATTCCTCTAATCCTGGGTGGTGTTGCCTTGATGATTTGGAGCTTAAAAAGTTCGGTAGTAGACAATAAGCTAAATTAAGTTGAACGGCACACTGGCGCCAGCCTTCCAGCATGAGTTTGGTCGGTGGCGAGACCAGTGTTCATAAACTATTGGTTTCACGTTTAGCCTACTGTTTTTTCTATACTTCTAACTTTTATTCCCATTGAAGCTTTAGAAGTTTCCATTATTTGGTAGTTTGCGAAGTCTTTTACCGGAGCCGTTGCATAGAAAATCTTTCGTTTAAGTTGTTCATTAGCAGCCACTGGAAATTGAGATCAATTTGTATTTCATTCTAAAACAAAATCATGACTTCATTCTTTAGCAAAATCATTTGCCTCGCTATCCTCAGCACAGTACTTTTTTCATGTGGCGGAGATGATCCAACCCCGAACACACCGGTGGATGTTACTTTTTTAAAAGTGGGGACAAAACAAACCTTTTTTTATAACGATCAGGTTTTCAATGTAGACACAATGCGACTTCTGGTTGAAAAGCAGCTGGCTACCGATACCTTCCTGGTACGCTACTCATCCGAATCGATCACGGTTGCGGCTACACAATATTGGGTGTTAAAAGATAACAATCTGTATATGTCGATCCGGCTCCGCGATCCATTGACATACAAACTCGAATGTAAATTTGGAGTGCCCGTTGGTACTTCATGGAATGTTACAAAGAGTGGGGTGACCTATACCTATTCTATTGAGGCGCTGAATGTATCGATTACCACAGGCGATGGCGTTGTGAAGGATGCCATCAAAGCAAAAATACATTCCCCCAGTGGTCAGGACTTTTTTCAATATTATTCTCCTTCCGTTGGAATGTTAGGGACGGGTTCCATTGATGAAAATACCCCGAACAAGCTTGTTCATTATACTATAAGCACAACACCCAATATAGAAGGTAAAACACCCGCTATTTCATTTGGAAGCTTTCCCTTCCTTGCCGTTGGAAAGTATTGGAATTATTCAGAGTCAAGTTTTTTTGGCGATCCAATAGCTGTTCAGCTTTTACTGGAAAGCAAAGAAGCTTCACGGAACGTCTATAAAGCAAAGCTGACCTATGGAGGGGATGTTTCGTATTCATATTGGTTTGAGGATAACGGAATGCTAATGGTGTATGAAGAAGGTGAGACCGTATTGAATGCAGACCCCATTTATATGAACGAAAGCATAGCGACTCTCGGCTATGGATGGGCAGGTTTGACCGGCAACAATGCGATGTATATTTATACTATATCAAGTTTGAACCAGACCGTTGATACCTATTTTGGTTCTCTTCCCTGTATGGGCATTGATGTAAGCAACGGGCTGTTCAGCATTCAAACAAATTATTGGAATAAGAATAAAGGAAATGCGTTGGTTAGCGGTTTTGTCGCGCGTGAAGTGACGAGTTCCAATGCACGAAAGACAAACTCCGGCATCTTATATGGCCCCCTAATGGCATTCTGATCTTTTATTTTTTAATGATACTTGTGAAAAGAGTTAGTGTATTGATTGTATGTCTGATGTTACCCGTATTGCTCATGGCGCAAAAGGTAACATTGGTAAAACCTGAAAGCCATACCTTCTACCTCAATACTTTAAATAGTGCAAAGGATTCATCCTACAATGATATCATCCGATTGTATGATGTGTATCTGGAGAAGAATCCATCAGACTATCTGGTGCAGATTGAAAAATGCAAGGTTATTGATCAGGCGTACTATGATAATTATGAAGAGTACAATCCGAAGTATGAAGAGTTTGATGCGTGTCTGCATAGCCTGGTTGTAAAATTTCCCAGTGAACCAGAAGTGTTATTGTTCAAAGCTGATCACACTTATGGTGATTCCGCTAAACTATTTTTAGAAAATGTTATTGAGCAGTATGATAAAGATCAGTCACGCTGGAAAGGCAAAGGAATCTGGAAAATTTATGAGCAACTCGCCCGGTATTACGATGATGATGAAGGTACAGCAACTGCAATTCGATATGCAGAAATGGCTAAAACAGAAAATGACACATTGGATCTTTCTTTATTTCTGGCCCAACAGTATAAAAAGCAAAAATTAAATTCAATAGCCATTGCCGTTCTCAGTGCTGGTATTGACTCCACTGGTGCTGCGTATGAATTAAATCAAAAAGGAAAACTATTGTTAGAGCTTGGTGCTCCCGATAAAGCGCTTGAAGCTTTTCAAATTGCAAGACGTGACACGGCCAATTGGATAGACAGTGGAAATCTGGCGCAGGCACTTATTGAAAATGGATTGGCATCAGAGGCACGAGAATATCTTGTGAAAGAGGCGGAAAGTACATGGTCGCATCCTAAGTCGTTACAGAAACTGTTGGACTATGACATGCGTTTTGGAAATGCTGATTCGGCCAAAGCTGTTTATACGAGAATGGTGAACGAAAATTTTTGGTACGATGCCCTTGGTGTAAATCGGCTCAAGCTTTTCTGGTATGCTCCTACTCAGGGTTGGAGTATTTCTGATGTTGCACATATTTTATTGTTGCTTGTATTATTTCTGGTTATTTTCATTTTACCCTATCTATGGATTCTTCCTATTTATAATATCGGTTTGTTTTTAAAAAACAGAAAGGGATTGATATTACCCGAAAGTGATTTTCGATGGGGGTTAAGACATTTCTGGATGCTATCTTTTCTTTGGCTCACGTGGGATCTGATTGCGGAGTTGATTTTTAATTATAATGATTGGATTTCAGTTTACACCAGTAACCAATCAGCAGATGTTGGGGAACTCATTAGTAAAGTTGAAGCAGATACATCTCTGTTTTTCATGACAGGCATGCTTATCATTACCTGTTTTTTTGTAAAGAAATCTGATCTGTCAATTTTTTGGGGAGGCACCTGGGCGTCAGGAGAATCAATCGGTAGAGGTATTGGTGCTGCCTTTTTGCTGAAATTCGCTGCTGGTCTTTTGATGGGTTTCTTTAAGATATTTGATTTCGCCTCGATTGATTTTGCCCCTCTTCTTTCAGTTAACGATAGTATTATTTCCATTAACAAGTATTATCATCCGATGATCGGTGCTTTGTTTGTTGTGATACTGGTGCCCATTTACGAAGAAGTTATTTTTCGTGGAGTTATTCTATCAGCAATTGAGAAGCATTTTAAATTCGTTTGGGCAAATATTTTTCAGGCTACACTATTTGCATTATTGCATATGGAATTGAAATTTATTCCCTTTTACATTCTGTTCGGATTTCTTGCCGGATATTTGAGGAGTAGATCTCAATCGCTTCTTCCGGGCATTGTCATGCATATTGTAAACAACTTTATGGCTTTTCTTTCAATTCTTTGGTTAGGAAATCGATTGAATATGTAGTTCAATACTATGGTACATTGCTTGATCATTCAAATCAATTTAACAACATTTTAGTATATGAAATTACTTTTTGCAATTCTCGTTATCAGCACAATTCTTGGGTCCCTTCATTTAGAAGCACAAACAGAAAAGTATAAGTTTAAGAACGTCACAATAGCCAATAAAGATCAATCTACTTTCAGAGCTTGGATTGATGTAGATCAACTGTTTCAAAAAGGGGAATTGACATCCAGGGATTCTGTTTTTCAAAGGTCCGCACTTGCAGCCATTTATTCTATTCAGGTGGATTCCAACGTCTATTTACTTAAGTCGATTGTAAACCGAAACGATAGTATTGCAATTTTAAGCAGGGCAATCGAAGGAAAAGTAAGCGTCTATACACCACCGCTCGAATCAGGACTTGAGGCTGTTTTTGTGGAGAAGGATGGAGCAACATATGAAATGCGTCAAAGGGTAGTGGAGGCTAACGGGAAGAAATTTTATCAGAATGAGTTTAGAGGGTTTCTTTTAGTATTCTTCTCGGATTGTCAGAGTATCACCAAGGCAATCATCGATAAAGTATCGCTCAGGGAACTCGCAATCATGGAGATTGTATCACGATATAATATGTCTTGTGGTTGGCAGAAAACAAACAGGGTTAATAAGTACAAGGCAAAGTTTCAGTATGGGTTACAGCTTGAAGGATTATATTATAATTCAACAAAAGGTGCTTATCTAAACTATTTTAAGGGCGACCGACCCGCCTCGGGTTTCGGCCTGGGCTTGTATGCAAGAATTGATTTTGCCCGGAAAAAAACTGCATTCCTCATTTCAGAATTGACCTACGATCACATTTCCGGAGGTGGAGAAATTTCGTATTATGTGAATGAACCGGTATATCAGGTATTCACAGAGCATCATGATTTTGATATTCAAGAGCTCAGAAATACATATTCAGTTTACTTTTATATTGCGCAGTTTAAGAAATCGTCTTTGGCAGCCGGGGGTGGTATGTTGTTTCAATATCAGCTAAAAAACAATTCTACAGTAACTCAAGGTAATATGATTTCATCGAGCGCCAAACCGGAGGATAAATTTGGGTTTTCTCCGATTATCAATGTTCTTTTTAATATGAATAGAATTGGCATTGGTTACCAGGCGGTATTCATGGCCACTCAATTAAAAAATTCAGAGAAGCAACATATAGAAAATAAGGTTTTCTTACAGGTAAGGTTATTTAAATAATAACGCATGGCACGGTATGTATTCGAGCCTCACACTGGCGCCAGTCTCCAGCATGGGTTTGAGCGGTGGCGAGACTAGTGTCCATAAACTCATTCAGGTTTTCAAACTTGACGTGTGAAATAATAACAGAAGTATCTGTTTAGTTCCAATGATTCATATTCACTACTATTTTTTACTTTCCACTTTTTTCAAATCCAGATCCTGAAAATCAAAACTGAAATCAATGTTTGGTGAGATACCTTTCATGCGAATGCCGTTGGCAATGCCTTCTTCGTCTAAACTAAACGTAGCAAAGGCATCACAAGCCATGTCCTGATAATCCCATTTAATAGCAAAGGTGTTGGCTTTATAGAAGTACATTTTGCCAGTAAGCTTGGGCGAACGTTTGGCGGTAAACCACAATTGATTTTCTCTCAGCATAATGGTGACCTCACCAAACCAAGGGTCACGATACGTGCCTGCGAATTTTTCCAGTTTTAGTTTTTCAGCCGATGCATTCTTCACTGTATTCCAAACTGCAGTAGTAACAGAATCACCTTCACTTTCCATTTCCTTAATTGATTTTGCCGCCTGACTTATACGATCTGTTTTTTTCGTTCCTAAATACGAATCGATAATCGATCGGGAAATAGTTTGAAAGCTAAATCCACCCGGATCGGTATTGGTTAGCACAACAACACCAAGATTTAATTCCGGGATCAACGTAGTTTTGGAGAGCATACCTGGCAATCCACCGGTATGACTAAATACAACGTAACCATTGAGATCATTAATTCCCCACCCTAAACCATAAGCATTAAAGTGCACTTTGTTTTGGGGATTAGGCTTGCCATTAAATCCAACAAAGGTATGTGGTCTCCACATTTCATTGTGGTTTTCCATGGAGATCAGTTGCATGTTTAATGACTCTCCATATTTTCCGTCATTCAGATGCATGAGCATCCACTTACTCAAATCGTTTACACTCGAATAAATTCCTCCTGCAGCACCAAGGCTGGCATCATTCTTTGTGTAGGTTTCAAGTTGTTTTAATTTTCCATCTACAACAGAATGGGGCATTGCCGTATTTTTTTTGTCTTTCAGATTTTGATAGACACCCGCAGACCGATTCATGTTTAAGGGTTTCATGATTCTCTTTTCTACAAAATCACTCCAGCTCATGCCGCTTACCCGCGCTACTACTTCTCCTGCTGCAACATATAGTAAATTGTCATAATCATATTTTGTTCGAAAGGCAGAAATTGGTTTTTGATATTGAAAACTTTTGAGAACATCCTTCACAGTAAAATCACTTCCATCTGGAAAAAACATTAAGTCGCCCGCACCAAGACCTAAACCACTTCTGTGTGTCAGCAAATCCTGTATGTTGAAATTAGCGGTTACGTATGGATCATACATTTTAAATTCAGGAATATGATCCACAACCTTATCCTGCCAGTTTAGTTTCCCTTCATCCACCAATACGGCAAGTGCAGCGGTAGTAAATGCTTTGCTATTGGATGCGATTGCAAAAAGCGTGTTCTCATCTACCTTTTCATTTCCTTTAACGGATACCACACCATATCCTTTTGCATGAATGACTTTCCCATCCTTTACAACAGCAACAGCAATCCCCGCCAATGGCATTACCTCCATCGTTTTCTTTACCAGCGAGTCGATTTGCTTTGAGCTTAATACTTGTGCAGTCGTGATGTTGGAGGAAACAATAATAACAAAGAGACAGAGTACCTTAAAGATTATAGTAAGCTTTATCATACTTTATTGGATTGATGTTTATTGTTAAAACATTTTATGGAAGACCGAGATATAACTACAGTCTAACCAATATAGGCATGTACGTTATGAATGCAAAATATCTGAACCCTTTTGCTTCAAGAAAACAGTAATCAGGTAATGATTTTAACGAATTGGATAGTCAAAAAAAAGCGAGACAATCTTAGATCGCCTCGCTTCATCTGAAATTCTTGTGAAAGAATACTACACGGTAATCGTAGTCTTGGGAGCAAACAATGGCTTATAATAATCGCGGTAAGCCCAGAACAGGTAAATATGTACGAATACAATGACGATACCCATTATGGTATTATCGGGTGCCAGGAAAGCATGGAACAATAAAATGTTGATGCTAATGGGTGCAAGGATTAAAAGCGCCAGTGGAACGAAAAATCCAATTAGCAATAGTGCGCCAAGTACTACTTCTATTCCTTTTAACATCGGAAAGAAATAACCGGATTGAAACAACCCTCCTGTAAAGGCATCTGCAACACCGCCATGAGGAGGAGGTGTAGGAATAAAATGAAAGAAGAAGTTAAGACCAAATACGAAGTAGATCAGTCCAAGCAGAATGCGTGCAGCAATGGCGGAGATCGATTTAATTTTTGTTGACATGTAATTTATGATTTATGGTATTAAATAATTAAGCATTTATTAATTCATCCTGAAACACAGGATAGTCAGTGTATCCTTTTGCGTCTGGTGTGTACAAAGTGCTGGCGTCAAGTTTACTGTTGATCGGCAGATTTTTTTGAAGACGTTCAACCAGATCTGGATTCGTAATGAATGGTTTTCCGAAGGCAACTAAATCAGCAAACCCGGATGATAAATCTTCTTCAGCTTGTGACAATGTATATCCACCGGAAAGGATCAACGTGTTTTTGAATTTTTCACGAATGTTTTTTTTGATGCTTAGCGGAACTTCTGGAGCGCCACCTGAACTGTGATCCACAAGGTGGACGTAAGCAATACCAATCTTATTTAATTCTTCCGCGAGGTAAGTGTATGTAGCATCTATCTCTGGATAATGTGGCATTTCGTTGAACACACCAAAAGGTGAAAGACGAATACCTACTTTATCTTTTCCAATCGCTTTACTTGCTTCTTTCGCAACCTCTAACACAAAGCGACTTCTGTTTTCAATATTTCCACCGTAGGTATCAGTGCGTTTGTTTGAATGCGGTGATAAGAATTGTTCTAATAAATATCCATTCGCTGAATGAAGTTCAATGCCATCGAAACCAGCTTCAACTGCATTACGCGCTGCTTGAACATATTCATTTTTAGTTTCTGCTAAATGCTCGGCACTTAATGCTTGTGGAACGGGATGATCTTTCATTCCTTCTTTGTCGGTCCACATTTGTCCTGTTGCAATAACAGCAGACGGTGCAACGATGCGTGCGCCTTCTGGCAAATTCAATGCATGACCTATGCGACCTGTGTGCATGAGCTGTGCGAAAATTTTTCCACCGGCTTCATGAACAGCAGTCGTTACCAGTTTCCAGGCATTGACTTGATCTTTAGAAAATAGTCCAGGAATGCGGGCATACCCTAATCCGTTTGGAGAAGGGGAGACACCTTCTGTAATAATGAGTCCGGCAGAAGCGCGTTGTGCATAGTATGTCGCGATTAACTCATTGGGTTCATTATTAATCGCGCGGCTGCGGGTCATTGGGGCCATAGCCAAACGATTGGCAAGTGTTGTATTTCCCAATTTGTAGGTTGTAAAGGCAGTGTTTGTGTTGTTACTCATGGTTTGTTGGATTGATTGAATTATATATTTAAATGTTTCAATGTATTTATTTTAAAAAAAAGCCCGGTTTCAGGGCATGTCTCTTTAAATGCTTTTCAGGTTCATTTAGTTCATCGATGTATTCAAATTTTTCGATGTATTTTTATAAAAAAAACCGCTAGGCGAATTTCAATTGAGTGATGCTACTCGTATATTCCTTTAAAAGCTTCTCGTTTAGGTTGTATTTGTGGTTTCTTCCCTCTTTTTCGGCCTCAATCAACCCCGCTTCTAATAATACTTTTATGTGGTGGCTAACAGACGGCTGGGCCAACGGACTTTCTTCCTGGATGTCGGCACACTGCCCGCATCCTCCCTTTTTTGAGATGTGCTGAAGGATCTTTAGTCGATTAGCATCACCCAAAGCCTTCGAAATCTTCTCTATTTGTTTTGTACTCAGTGCCATTCGTATCGAATGATGTAAATATATCAATCTGCTCTAAGTACGCAAAGTCAATTGAAAAGGTTCAAAGCAATACTCTATATATAGAGTACCTCAGATGGCATAGATTCGTTTAATCCACACGTTTCCAATGATTATTGTTATTGAAACCAGTAAAGCAGTATTGGGTTTTGTGTTAGCTTTATTCTGATCGATTTTCAGAACTATTTTAGTTGAAGAAAGAATTTTAAGTGAGCGATTTAAAGCTGTAATGAATTAGAATATAATACTTAACGATTTATGAAAAAGAATGTATTGATTACGGGCGCATCTGGAAATCTGGGAAAGGCAGCAGTAGAAAAATTTATTGCAGAAGGATATAAGGTTGTTGCAACGGTGTCACCTGGAAAAAAATTAGGCTTTGAAGTGGCAGGTAATGCTGAAACTTTTGAAGCCGATCTTACAGATGAAAAAAATGTAGAAGATGTAGTCTCAAAAATTATTGACAAGCATCATAGTATTGACGCTGCGTTACTTTTGGTAGGTAGCTTTGCAGCCGGTGGAATAAAAGAAAGTGATGGAGCAAGTTTAAAAAAGATGTATGCGTTAAATTTTGAGACGGCCTATTATACTGCGCGCCCCGTCTTTCTTCAAATGCAAAAACAATTATCGGGTGGAAGAATCATTCTTGTGGGTGCGCGTCCGGCATTAAAGGCTGAAGCTGGAAAAAATCTTTTGGCTTATGCTCTTTCTAAATCATTGTTATTCAAACTGGCAGATTTCTTAAACGCAGAAGGAGCATCTAAAAATGTTATTACATCTGTAATTGTTCCCAGTACAATAGACACACCGGTTAACAGACAGGCAATGCCATCCGCTAGTTTTTCCGATTGGGTAAAACCAGAAGAGATTGCAGAGGTAATGGCGTTCATAACATCAGCCAATGGAAATGCGTTGCGCGATTCTGTTTTTAAAATTTATGGGAACGCTTAATGATAAATCAATGACGAATAAGAAAAAAATACTCGCCATCTCTGGCAGCACAAGAAAGAAATCGTCCAACTTAAATTTGATCAACGCTATTGAAGAACTTTCATCTTCAGTTTTCTCAATCACTATTTTCGAAGGGCTAACTGATATTCCTCATTTTAATCCGGACCTGGACAATGAAAATCCACCACACGAAGTGGTGCGTTTTCGCAGATTGCTAAAGGAAGCAGATGGAATATTAATTTGCACCCCAGAGTATGCAATGGGTGTTCCGGGAACATTAAAGAATGCTATCGACTGGATCGTCTCATCCTGCGAATTTTCGCACAAGCCCCTGGCATTGATCACAGCATCTTCGATGGGAGAAAAAGGACACGCATCATTATTAGATACATTAAGGATAATTGAAGCAGGAATTACAGAAGATACACAACTTGTAATCCCGTTTGTAAAAACCAAAGTGAGCAGCGAAGGTAAAATCACGGACGAAGGAACATTATCCAGCGTTCTAAAATTAATTGATGCGTTGAATCAAAATATAGATCGACATACGTTGTTACCCAGTATAAGCAACGCTTAGAGAATAAAGAATGAAACAAATTGTAAACGACTCGGATTTAGGCAGTAGTCACATACTTTTGTTTCCTGGATTCTATTTTGTTTTTTACAAATGCTGTGATCAAATATAGAACACTCATGCTTGCAATCAGTATGGAAAGATAAGCTACCCAATCACCCAGTTTGGCATAAAGTGTTTTCACATGTCCAATCTGTGTTTCTGTTACCCAAAACTTTCGATCGTCTGTAAAGAAATTTTTTGAAGCCCTTATCTCGCCATGAGAATTACTTACAAAGGATAATCCACCATTTACTTGACGAAATATTGATGTTCCATTTTCAATACCACGAAAAACAGACATGTAACTATGATAGGGAGCAATGGCAAACCAATCACCGGAAGGTAGGAGCAATAGATCACTTTCATTTTTAGAAAGTTGTTTCATCAGTTCCGGAAAATCAGCATCATAGCAAATGGAAATAGATATTTTTCCGTAAGCCGTTTCAATCACGGGGATTTTTCCATCTCCCTGAACACTACTCTCAGCCATAGGTACCGGTTTGTTTTTATAGAATTCATTTAACACATCACCATCTGGTCCAATAAAGACGGCTTTGTTTTCCATAAACTTTTTGTCCGGAGTTACTTTGCCAGGATGCAACACAGCATATGTCATCAATAAATAGATCTGCTTTTCTTCTGCAACCTTCCTTCCTTCTTCTATCAAACTTTTTTCCTGATCAGGAAAGATCAAACAACTTGCTTCCGACCAACTAACAATCTGTGCCCCCTGATTGGCTGCTCGCTTACTGAACAAGAATAAACTGTCTGACGTGTTTTTCAAAGCTTTCATTGATTTAGGAAACTTTAGTGTGTCTGGATTTTCGAGAATGGCGAGAAATGCTTTGCTGAATTGTTGAAGCGATTCGGATGTTTGAGATGACTTTGGATCGATCGTTATTTTATTGTCAGAAAATTCTTCATAAATCAATTCCATGGTTTTAAACAGAGGAATTGTTACTCCACCTAGTTTTATTTTTCTTGTCGACTCCCGATCTGAAAAATGAATGCGATAAAATCCAAATGTAGTGACGATGAGAAAAGCAGAGCTATATACCATTAATGGTTTTGTGAAAGATTCGCCCGAGAGTTTTCTCTCAATGCACCAAACGATGATTGAATTAAACCATGCGATCAGAAATGAAATTCCCCAAAGACCAGTAACAGAGGCAAGTTGAGCAAGGTATATAAAGGAGTATTGCGAATTTGCTCTTGAGCTCCAGATTCCACCACCACCAAATGAATCCCAAAACTCCAACACAACACAAATGGATGGAAAGACAAGTGTGGCAATAAATCGATTTGATTTTTTATTAACGCTATCGTGCAACCAGTATGGAATCAATCCGATTATTGAAACAACAATCGACATGATGATGAAAATTAAAGTTGGCGCAGGGATCACTTCATAGGCAGCAATTAATTGTGCCGTTAGTAATCCCACAAAAATCCATAGCCATTTTATTCTCCCTTTCCAAAAACGAACGAAAAATAAAAGGCAAGCTGGGGCAATCCAGACTGCTAAGGGTACGACCCATTTAGGCGAAAGCAAGATGAAACTCAGAACGCCAATAGTCCAGATTATGAGCGTAATTTTTTTTGAGATGGGGGATACGTTTTCGATAGATGCGTTTGACATGGCAATATTTTTTTGCCAAAGATCATGACAAGCATATATTCAGATCGTCCGTCTGCAGGAAGTCGAACGCATTTTTAGGATTCTAGCGAATGTTTAGCGTGAAGTCGAACGCTTTTGCTGACGATACTCGCTTGGGGTGAGGCCGGTCTCTTTCTTAAAGACTGTGTTAAAAGAGGATTTTGAATTAAAGCCAACCTGGTATAAAACTTCAAGCACAGTTATTTTGGGGTCTTCCGGGTGATCAAAAATATGTTTGGCTTCCTCAATACGGTAGTAGTTTACAAAATCAAAGAAGTTCTTTTTCAAGGTCTCATTAATGATTTGTGAAAGTAATCGGGGTTTTATCTGCAGCTGAGTAGCCAACTGATCTAATGATAAATCCGGGTCAAGGTATGGCTTATCGTTCAACATGTATAGAAGCACTTTTTCTTTGATCGTTCGCTTTTCATCTTCATTGAGTAAAGACGCCACGTATTTAGGATTCGAAAAGGGAATGGCGGAAACTTCTTTTTCTTCAACAATCGAAAACAAATGTGGGTTTTTCAGAGTAGCAAAAAGTATTTGGTTGATAAAAATAAAGAGCAGAACGATAGCAATCGTAAACAGCGCATAATACCAACTGGCCAAAGAGGTGAGATGAATTAAACTACTCAATATGGAAAGCACAAACATTACCAGAAAAAAAATGAGCATCGTAACCAATTGCTTTACATTCGTCCGTTGTGTATCGGAAAATTTTTCATTCACAATTTTTTTGTATTCACTAATCAACCGCCAGGCGAGCGATGCGTAGATAACAAAGTGAATGAAGATAAGCACAGAGCCGATATTAAATTCCCCAGGCAGGTTCTGATCAATAATTGTATGAAGCAAGTTGAGCTTCACTTCAACAGACAGAGAAGAATATACACCAAGAGTAACGCACTCCAGCACAACAAATGGAACAAGATGGAATAGAATAGAAAATGAAAATTTGAAATCGCGAAAAATAACAGATTTGGTATAGAAATAAAGTAGCGGTCCAAAAGCAAGTGCTAAAGCTGGTCCCCATAATGCGACTGAAGGATAAGTAAAATAAAAACCTCGGTACAGAAGAAATCCATCGGCTATATTTAATCCGAGTGCTAAAAAGAAGAAACCCATTAAGAACAAACTGAATCGCCTTCCTTTTTCCTGAGTAAAAAGAAAAAAGCTAAGCAGAAGCAATTGAAAGATGATAATAACAAATAGGCCTTCTTCTATTTTAAGATTCATTCAGCGGTCACTTACCTATAAAGTTAGTTAAACAATCAGACAAATGACTAACTGTCATCGCCACGACAGAATACTACAACATTACCATTCATCTTTGTAGTAAATTAATTGATTATGTTACATAGAGTCTCTCTTATTCTTTTTGGTCTGGCTTTCTCATTGACTTGTATTGCACAGCAAGGAAAAACCACTGATCAGTTCGATGGTACTTTTAGTTTTGGAAAATACCAGGGCGCGTTATCATTACACTACTCACATTTATGGAAGATCGGAAAGTCAAGGAAGTTAGCAATTGGGTTAGGTGGTCGCATCACTTCTTACCGGGGAGCAAATCAATATTACATTACTGCGCCTGCTAAACTAACTTCCGGAAGTGTGGGACCTCTTGTAATCTTTAAAGAAAATATTGATGGGAACATCGATACATTATTGGTGAAGTCGCCACACGTAACGATGATCAATTTTACTATTAATATAGAGTACGAATTTTCCTCCCTGTTCACAGCTGGTTTTAATATTGATGCTGTGGGTTTTTCTTTTGGAGGAAAGCAACCTGCAAATTATATCAATGGCATAACGGGTAAGAATACAACTGCAAAGCCTAGTAATTTTAATGCTTTGCTTATCAGTGATAATGATCGAGGTAGTTTGAATTCAGAACTTTTTGCCAAATACAAACTCAATGAGAAATGGAATGTAAAAGCAGGAGCACAATTTTTATTTACAGAATATACTACCGAAACAGAAGTGCAACAATATCCGGAGTCCAATGACCGCTTTCGCAGAAAGTCATTGTTATTAGGTTTGGGAATAAGTTATACAATCAAGTAAACAAGCAGAACATATGAAACTCTTAACATCAATCTTCTTATTTTCATTGGTGATGGCTTGCAGTCCAGAAGATGCCACGCCCGCTACACCATCAAATCCTTCCGACATCGATTTTACGAATTCGACTGCTTTGAAAGAAGGTATGTTTACCGGCATCGGTGGACATGTAGCCAGTGGAACAGTAAAAATCTATGAACTCTCGGCAAAGAAATTTATTGTGTTTGATCCGTACGCATCGCAAAATGGTCCTGATCTCAAAGTATATCTCAGCAAAGATGAAACGGCATCAGAATATATTCGTGTTGGTAAGCTGATGGCGATAAGTGGCAAACAGGTTTATGAAATACCCGGCAATCCTGATCTTGATGAATATCCATTTGTGCATGTCTGGTGCGAAAAATTCTCCGTGGAATTTGCACGGGCTTCGATGGAGTAATATCAATCAACTGCCTTCAACTTTCGATTCTCTTTTTGGTTGAATTAATTTGGCAACCAGACCGGTCCAACCGGTTTGATGCGTTGCGCCTACACCTCTTCCATTATCACCATGGAAATATTCATAAAAGAGAATGTAATTATTGAAGTGCGGATCATTCTGTAGTTTTTCATATTGTCCATTAACAGGTCGTCTTCCACTTTCATCTTTTCTAAAAATGTTTATCATTCTTTCGGAAAGATCATTAGCGATTTCCATTAAGTTCTTCTTTTGCCCTGAACCGGTTGGATGTTCAATTTTAAAATCATCTCCGTAATAATGATAGAAACGTTGAAGGGACTCAATCAATAAATAATTTACGGGAAACCAAATCGGACCACGCCAATTCGAGTTGCCACCAAACATGGACGAATCACTTTCACCGGGTGTGTACTTTACGCTGAACTCCTTATTGTTTGCATAAAATCTAAACGGATTCTCATCGTATACTTTCGACAATGCCCTGATTCCGTATGCTGATAAAAACTCTGATTCGTTTAGCATGCGTTTCAATATACTTTTCATTCGATGACCGCGTAGCAAGGATAGCAAATGTCTTTGTTTCTTTCCTTTATCTCCCCAACGTGAAATCAGATTAGCGAGATCAGGTCTGTTTTGTAAAAACCATTCAAGACGTTTCGTAAACTCCGGCATCGAGTTGAAAAGATCTTCGTCCAAAACTTCTACCGCGAACAATGGAATCAATCCAACCATCGACCGGATTTTCATTGGCGTGCGTTTATCATCCGGAGTGTGGAGTACATCGTAGAAAAATTCATCCTCTTCATCCCACAGATCAATACCTTCATTGGTAATGGCACCCGCGATGTAAAGAAAGTGTTCAAAGAATTTTGTCGCTAAACTTTGATAGGTTGGGTTTTCTTTCGCCAGTTCAAGGGCCATGCGCATCATGTTCAATGTAAACATTGCCATCCAGCTTGTTCCGTCAGATTGTTCAATGTATCCACCGGTAGGAAGTTGTGTACTGCGATCGAAAACGCCAATGTTATCCATTCCTAAGAAGCCGCCTTGAAAAATGTTACTGCCCGTGCGATCCTTTTTATTTACCCACCACGTGAAGTTCAACAAGAGTTTGTGAAATACTTCTTCTAAAAATTTACGATCACCTTTTCCGCCTTGGAGTTTCTGGTCAATTTTATACACGCGCCACGTGGCCCATCCATGCACAGGAGGGTTAACATCACTGAAGAAGGTCCATTCATATGCCGGCAGTTGTCCGTTGGGATGCATGTACCATTCTTTTGTTAGCAGAAGCAATTGATGTTTTGCAAATTCGGGATCGACCATTGCAATTGGGATGGTATGAAATGCTAAATCCCATGCAGCATACCAGGGGTACTCCCAGGTATCGGGCATGGAAATAATATCTGCATTGTTAAGGTGCGTCCAATCCTTGTTGCGTCCACTTTTTCTTTCTTGTGGTGGAGCGGGTAGTGCAGGATCTCCCTTTAACCATTTGGCAACATCATAATAATAGAACTGTTTGCTCCACATCATTCCGGCAATGGCCTGACGCTGAATGTTCTTTTTGTCTTCGTCTTTAATTTGATTTTGAAGTTCTTGAAAGAATTCATCTGCTTCCTTTAGCCGTTGATCGAATACAATATTAAAATCCTTGAATGGTTCGGTCGAGAATTTTGGAGTTAATCGTAGCTGAATGATTTGAGATTTTCCCGCGGGGATTTTTAATTCGTAGTTGAGCGAGGACTTGGTTCCTTTATGTATCTTATTAATAGCAAGCTTATTTCCGGATATCAGGTAATCGTTTATACCATCTTTGAACGTTCCTTCTTTTGGAAAATTATACAGTCGGTTGGTATTGGTTTCATTTTCGCAGAACAGAACTTCTGGCTTACCATCGAAGAATAGGTAGCGATCTCCGAGCACATCATTATTAATGCAGATAGCATTGTCCTCATCTAAATATAGTTCTGGTTTGTAAGAGTCGTATCCCCAGGCCCACGTATTGCGAAGCCATAGAGTAGGTAATACATTTAACAAAGCGGATTCATTTCCACGGTTTTCAATTGTAATCCTCATCAGAATATCTTCTTCATCTGCTTTTGCATATTCAATGAATACATCAAAATATTTATTCTCATTAAAGATGCCGGTGTCGATTAATTCAAACTCCGGATCGAGTTTGCCTCTTCTTTTATTTTCTTCTACTAACCATTGGTAAGGAAATTCATTTTGAGGATACTTGTACAGCATCTTCATATAAGAATGTGTAGGTGTACTGTCGATGTAGTAGTAATGATCTTTGCAATCTTCAGCATGATTACCCTCGTTTCCCGCAAGGCCAAAAATTCTTTCTTTGATGATAGGATCTTTCTTATTCCACAATCCGACAGACAAACACAACAGCTGCTTATCATCACTAATCCCTCCAATACCTTCTTCACCCCAACGATAGGCTTTGCTGCGAGCGGCATCATGCGTTACAAAATTCCACGCATCTCCTTTCGCGCTGTAATCTTCACGCACCGTTCCCCATTGGCGCTCGGTTAAGTAAGGACCAAACTTGCGCCATTTTTTTTTCAGATCCCGATCTTCGATGAGACGTTGTTTTTCTGCAGTCATGAATTAATTTGAAAATTAGACAATGTGTAAATTTGAAAATGGGCATTGTATTAGTTTACAGGTGCTTTGAATATTTAAGTTTGAAAGTAATGCATCAGCATTTTCAAATTTTCAAATCAGATCATTTTCAAATTACCCATTGTCTTCAAAACCTGGATACAGAAGCATGCCACCATCTACAAATAGAGTTATGCCATTTACATATTCTGAATCATCGGAAGCAAGCCACACTGCTGCACCGCCAATATCTTCAGCTTCACCAATGCGCTTGGCAGGAATAAGTTTCAGCAATTGATTGTATGCTTCAGGCGTTTGCCAGGCAGCATGATTAATCGGTGTACGAATGGCACCCGGCCCAATACTGTTAACACGAATTTTTAACGGAGCATATTCTTGTGCAATGCTTTTCATTAACATCATCACTCCACCTTTCGAAGCAGAGTAATTTGCATGACCCGCCCATGGAATAACTTCGTGAACCGAACTCATGCATATAATTTTTCCAGCAGACTTAGATCGTTCAGGCACAATACCTCTGCGCATAAATTCTTTTATTGCTTCACGCGAACACAAGAATTGACCGGTTAGGTTAATACTGATAACGTGATTCCATTCTTCCAATGTCATATCATGGAATCTGGCATCTTTTTGTAGACCTGCGTTGTTTACTAAAATATCAACCGTGCCATAGTGTTTGATAGTTTGTTGAAACAGGGCGATTACTTCCGCTTCATTACTGACGTCCGCTTTAATCGTTATACCTTCGCCACCTTTCGCTTTGATTTCATTTAATACGGTTTCAGCTTTCTCCGGACTACTGGAGTAATTAACAATCACCGTGGCACCTTCTTCTGCTAATGCCTTGGCGACTCCTGCTCCAATACCTGAACTGGCACCTGTAATAATTGCTACCTGGCCTTGCAATTTTTTTGTTTTGATAGTCATGCTACATTCTTATGTTCGTTCAAAAATTGATTCTAAGGCAAAAGTAATTAGTTGTTGATTTTACTAAGGTCGTGATTAACTTGCTAATGTGAGTGCTGAAAATTCAATTTACTTTCATCTATATAATTTGTTTCCAGATCTTGAGTTTGACAGAATTACCGTAACCGTTTGTCCTCAGAGTAGGAATCAGATTTGCCAAATCATTATGGCAAAATATTTTCCAGTAATTTTATCATCCATCCCTGTAAGACTATAAATCAAATTCGACTGAACTTATGTATTTTGGAATCTTTTACTTCATATGAAAAAAATCGTACTATTTCTTTTGCTTACTTCTCGGTCTTCATTGATGGGCCAAAGTCAATCTGGAGAAAATTTAATCCAATATGTTAATCCATTAATTGGCACACATAAGATGGGACATACCTATCCGGGAGCAACCGTTCCTTTTGGAATGGTGCAGTTGAGCCCGGAGACGGATACGCTTTCGTATGACTATCAGGGAAAATACAATGGCCCTATCTATAAATATTGTGCGGGCTATCAATATGATGATCCAACAATTGTTGGTTTTAGTCATACTCATTTCAGCGGAACAGGTCATTCTGATTTAGGTGATATTTTGATTATGCCAACGGAAGGTAAACTACAACTCAATCCGGGAACAGAAGATCATCCTGAAAAGGGATATCGATCTGTTTTCTCGCATCGTACTGAAGTAGCAGAACCTGATTACTATAAAGTTCTTCTGGAGGATCATAATATTCTTGCAGAACTTACTTCCAGCAATCGTGTAGGCTTTCATCAATATACTTTTCCGCAGTCGGATCAATCACATATCATTATTGATTTGATGAGCGGCATCTATAATTATGAAGATAAAAATGTATGGACGTTTGTTCGAATAGAAAATGATACACTTATAACAGGATATCGTCAAACAACTGGATGGGCGAGGACACGAACGGTTTATTTCGCCATATCTTTTTCAAAACCTTTCTATCAGTATGGCAATAAAGATTATTCCAAGGCCCAGGTGTACAAAGGGTTTTGGGGAAAGTTTGATCAGCGAAAGAATTTTCCAGAAGTTGCCGGCAAGCAGATCAAACTATATTTTGATTTTAAAACAATAACGAATGAAAAGATAAAAGTAAAAGTGGCTTTGTCTCCTGTCAGTACAGAAGGTGCATTGCAAAATATGAAAGCAGAAATTCCACATTGGGATTTTGATAAAGCGAAGAAGGACGGACAAGCATTGTGGAATAAGGAGCTGAGTAAAATCATCGTTACAACAACGAAGGATGAGAAAATTAATTTTTATACAGCGTTGTATCACACCTTTCTCGGTCCTACCACTTACATGGATGTGAATGGAGAATATCGTGGCTTAGATCAGAACAATCACAAAGCAGAAAATTTCACAAATTATACAACCTTTTCACTTTGGGATACTTATCGTGCATTGCACCCACTCTTTAATATAGTGCAACCTAAAAGAAATGCCGACATGGTGAAATCGATGCTAGCACATTATGATCAAAGCGTTCATCCGATGTTGCCAGTATGGTCGCATTATGCCAATGAGAATTGGTGTATGATTGGGTATCACAGTGTATCCGTTATTGCCGATGCCGCCCTAAAAGGCAATGCTGATTTTGATTTGCAAAAAGCACTGGATGCATGTGTTACGACTGCACGACAGAAATTGTATGGTGGACTTGATTCATACCTTGCCTTAGGATATGTTCCTGATGAAAAGAGTTCTTCTTCTGTTTCGATGACACTCGAATATGCTTACGATGACTGGTGCATCGCCCAACTCGCTAAGAAATTAAATCGAAATGATATTTATGATGAGTTTATAAAGCGTGCTGAGAGCTGGAAAAATGTTTTTGATGCTTCCATTAAATACACTCGTCCTAAATTGGCGGATGGAAATTTTAAGAAAAGCTTTGATATATTGAGTACGCATGGTCAGGGGTTCATTGAAGGTAATGCATGGAACTATAGTTTATATGTTCCGCAAGATCCAAATCAATTAATTGCGTTGATGGGAGGAACAAAACGTTTTGTCACCCATCTCGATTCACTATTCACGATGTATCTGCCCGATAAATATTTTGCTGAAACTGAAGATATCACACGCGAAGGTATTATCGGAAATTATGTGCATGGCAATGAACCTGCTCACCATGTTGCATACCTCTACAACTGGGCAGGTCAACCCTGGAAAACACAAGAGCGTGTGCGCATGATTTTGAAAAAACAATACCAGCCAGCACCAGATGGATTAGGTGGCAATGATGATTGCGGACAGATGAGTGCATGGTATATTTTCAATGCGCTTGGATTTTATCCTGTAGCACCGGGATCGGATCAGTATTCGATTGGAAGTCCTTCCATACAACACGCCACACTAAATCATGAAAATGGAAATGCTTTAACGATTGATGTTAAAAATCAAAGTGACAAAAATGTATATGTACAGAAAATAGAGGTAAATGGTGTTGCACTGAAAAGACTTTATCTGACTCATGATGAAATCATGAAAGGTGGAACGATTGTTTTTTATATGGGAGCAAAACCAAAGAAGTAACAGCAATGAAGCATTTTCCTGTCACCAGCTCCGTACTTGCCGCTGAAAACCTTGCTCGCTTAGTAGGCAATAATTATTCTTTGGGTAAGGATGTTACCTGTCGGCTGCTCAAGACTTTTGTAAATGACACCTATCTGGTTATAGACAACTCAGTTAAATATATTTTTCGGGTTTATAGTTTTAGCTGGCGATCAGAAATTGAAATTGCTGAAGAGCTCCGATTGATTAACCTCTTGCACAAAAACAATATTGGAGTGTCCTATCCGATTTCAGATGTGTCAGGGAAGTACATACAAGAATTGGCTGCTCCTGAAGGAAATCGATTTGGAGTATTGTTTTCTTTTGCTGTAGGAGAAAAAAGTTTTAACCCTTCTATTGAGGTTAACTTTCGGATTGGTGAAATGATGGCTAAAATTCATCAGCAGACATTGAACCTGGAATTACAAAGAGTGAATTATAATTCAAAGGTATTGCTGATTGATTCGTTTGATAAATTCAAATCGTATCTCGCTGACGATTCTGATGAGATGAAATTCATGTTGACTTCACAACAGTTTTTGGTAAATGCCTTTAAGAACGCTGATGTTTCACAAATCAGGCAAGGTGCAGTGCATCTCGACATCTGGGCCGATAATCTTCATGTTGATGCGAACAATGGTATTACCTTTTTTGATTTTGACTTTTGTGGAAATGGATGGCTTTGTTATGATATTGCTTTTAATCTTCTTATGCTTCACGGCATGGAAACAAATGAGATTGAATATAAAAAGAAGAGTGAATTTTTTTTAAAAGGATATGAGTCCATTACGATTATCAGTGATGAAGAGAAGCGCATGCTCCCTGTAATTGGCGCAAGTCTTTATTTTTTCTATTTGGGTATTCAACGCGAACGGTTTGCTACTGTCTTTTTTAATGAAGAGCACCTGAGAAGATATATTAATTTCAGAATTAAGAAATGGATGACATTTAATGATTTAAACATTTAACTATTGTTAGAAGCAGCAAATAGAGTTGATAATGATTATTTCAAAAACAGAATCTTTGAATGAAGCCTCTTGTCAATAAAAAATATCGCCTGGAAAGATTTGAGGGCAAGGGAGGCTGGACCTTTGCACGTATCCCAGAGATCTTAAAAGACAAGAATGCACAATTCGGTTGGGTGAAAGTAAGAGGAACCATTGATGGGTATGAAATAAGAAAATATCATTTGATGCCAATGGGCAATGGAAATTTGATGTTGCCGGTGAAAGCTGAAATTCGGAAGACGATAAAAAAGAATGCTGGCGATTCAGTTCGTATTATCCTCTACCCAGACAATGAACCACTGGAAGTGCCTGAGGAAATGCTGCTTTGCTTAGAAGATGAACCTAAAGCGTTAACTTTTTTCAATTCGTTATCCGAGAGTGAGCGCAAATTTTATATCGAGTGGGTTTATTCTGCAAAGAGAGAAGAAACGAAAATTGATCGATTGACGAAAACCATTAACCGACTTTTAAAACATTTGAAGCTTTATGAGAAAGAAGGTGGCTGATCTCCGAGTTAATTGTTTATGGATATATTGGAAAAATATTGAATTCATTTTTTTGAAAAAGTAGCATGAAGAACGTTCTAATAAAAGATCTGCATCTGTGGCAGTTTGATAGTTTAACAAATGAGCCTTCAATAAAACATTTCGTTACGGATCGAAAATCAAATCACGGTGAGAAGGAATTTACCTTGAGCTACTCAAGTTTACCCGATAGGAATGAAGTACTTCAAAACAGAATTTTGCTAGCCGAAGCAATGAACATACCGGAGTCGAACTTATATTTCCCTTCTCAGGTGCATAAAACAAAAATTGTGAACGTCACACACCATACTTCAAAAGATGAAGTTCTTGAAACCGATGCGTTGATTTCACACACAAAAGGTATTTGCATTGCCGTGATGTCTGCCGATTGTGTTCCCATCCTTTTATATGATGTAAAGAACAAAGCGGTTGGCGCTGTTCATTCAGGATGGAGAGGAACGGTAGCTAAGATCCTGGAGAAAACTTTACACGAAATGAATTCACAATTCAACACAAAGGGTGAAGATGTGATTGCCTGCATTGGACCTTCTGTTTGTCAGGACTCGTATGAGGTAGGAGAGGAAGTGGTTGAAGAAATTAAAAAAGTATTTGGAGAGAAGAATGACCTTATGATTCCTCAAGCAAACAATAAAGTCAAGCTTGATCTCTGGAGCGCCAACAAACTTCAATTGCTTGAGTTTGGTGTTGATGTGTCACGCATTGAAGTTTCTGATTTATGTTCGGTAAAAAACAACAATCATTTTTTTTCTGCCCGAAAAGGTGATACCGGCAGATTTGCTGCCGGTATCATGTTGATTTAGTTGTTGATCAATATTATTCCGATCGCAATATTTTTGCAGGATTAATATTCGCCCCGCGAAGTATTTGTAAACTCACAGTGCCAAGAGCAATAATTATTAAAATGATAACAGGCACGACAAACAAATCCCATTGCAATCCAATTCTGAAGGCGAAGTTTCCAAGCCACGCATTAAGACCATACCATGTTAGCGGCAAAGCAATGACACTTGCTATTAATACAAGTTTCAAAAATTGCCACGACAACAATGAAAGTATACTGCTGACGGAAGCTCCTAATACTTTTCGGATTCCAATCTCTTTTAGTTTTTGAGTTGTTGTAAAAGAAGTAAGTCCCCATAATCCCAGACATGCAATTACAATCGCAAGGAGGGCGAACAAACTAAAGATCTTTGCGAATTGCTGATCGTCTTTATATTGACCGTTGAAAAAATCATCGAGGAAATAATAATCAAATGGATTTCCTGGAAAGACTTCCTTGTATTGACTTTCAATTTTCTTAATCGTTTCAGTCATATTTGTACTACTGATGTGAATCGAATAACTCCTCCCGGAAATGGTGTCGGCTTTAAAAATGAAAGGTGTATGTTCCGTTTTTAAAGAGTTCCAGTGATAATTTTTAAGCACACCAAGAATAGCAGTGGTGTCATCACCTAAAAGAATTCTCTCCTTCAATGCATTTTCTGCATCACCTAATCCGAAAGCAGTAAGCGCAGCTTCATTTATTAGTACAGATTCCATGTCTGATTTAATTTCCGGATTAAATGTTCTTCCGGATAACACAGTGATACCATAGGTCTCAATAAAATCAGGATCAATCCAAACGACACTTCCGGTTTTACTTTCTGATTGTTCGGCACCATCTCTGCGCAGTCCGGTTCCCCAATTGAATCCACCACCAGGTATGGCGCCAGAGGTAGCAACATTTAATACACCTGGAATTTGTTTGAGCTCATGCTTCAAAGAAATAAGTCTGGCTCTTCCAGTTCCCGGCTCGACTATACTCGGTCCATTAACGATGAGCATTTGTTCCATTGTTAATCCTTTGTCCTGATTGCGCATGTAAGTCATTTGTCTATAGATGGCAAATGTTCCAGCAATCAGAATCAAAGAAGATGCAAACTGAAATACAACCAGCACTTTTCTTAGCGAAAATCCTCCACTCATTTTTTCGGATTTTCCTTTCAATACTTCTGTTGGATTGAAAGAAGATAGCACGAGTGCAGGATAAATGCCGGAGATGATTGAACCAATCAGAAACAACCCAGAAAGAATTATCCAGAAGCGAGGATCACTAAAGTCGAACGAAAAATCTTTGCCAACAATGTCTCCGAGAACAGGTAACAATGTAATTGAGATCAAGACAGCAACGACAACACCTATGAAATTTACCAGAATGGATTCACAAACAAATTGCGAAATGAGTTGACTCCTTAATGCACCAATCGATTTTTTAATACCGACTTCACGTGCTCGTTCCATTGCACGCGCAGTAGAAAGATTAATGTAATTGACCCAGGCAATTGCTAAAATAAAGATTGCAATCACGAGAAAGAAATAGATTGTATTGGTATTAATTGTCGGACTTGATTCGTTCGCATACCCCGGACTTAAATGGATATTCTCAAGACGCTGAAAGTTAATTACATTTTTACTGTTTGATTCTGCCAGGTCTTTACCTTGGTACTTGTCAACGAAAGCAGGCATTTTAGCTTCAACGGTTTTGGCCTCAGTGTGCGGATTCAATTCAACGTATGTTACAAAATTGTACCAGCCCCATCCATTGTCGTTGGTATATTGTCCATTGGTTAGAAGTTTGTGGATGGGAATAAGAAAATCAAAATAGAGATGTGAATTTTCAGGAACATTCTCAATCACAGCAGTCACCTGATAATCTCCATCAGACCATCCACCCGATACCTTCATGATTTTTCCTATCGGATCTTCATCTTTATCAAAATAGCGTTCGGCAGTTTTTTTTGTAATGACAATTGACTCTGGATTATCCAATGCTGTACTTAAATCACCCTGAATCGATGTGTAGGTGAAGACATCAAGGAAAGTGGAATCTACAAACTGAATGTTGTCTTCATGAAAAGTTGATGGATCGCCTTTTGGTTTTTTATAACTCACCACAGATCCTCCGTACATAGGATGAGTTCGAACATATGTTTTTATTTCAGGAATATCGGCCAACATAGAAGGACCATGAGCATAACCCGTGAGCGGACTCGTGCCACGCAGCTCCCCGTTACGATAACTCGTTGTTGTAATTCTGTAAATATTGTCAGCATTCTTATGATACCTGTCATAGCTTGTTTCAAAATCAACATATTTTAAAATGACCAGGCAAACCGCCACACCAATGGCCAGTCCAAAAATGTTGATGAAGGAATACAATTTTCTTTTCAGCAGATTGCGAATGGCGAGGGTTAGGAAATTTTTGAACATAATATTGTAATTAAAAGAATTGATGCTGTTATGATGATGAATGAAAAAGTTAAGTTGTAGATACTGCCACTTTATTTAACGACCAGGCATTAAGCTTCGTACTGAAGGCAAATACAACTTTGCTAGTACTCCATAAAAAAAATATGGTTACAGAAATAATAGAATGATCCCAAAATCGGACAGTTTATTTAATAAATAGAACGGTTCTTGTTGACTTCCTTGAAATCTGTATCGCCACTAGTTGATCAATGTTCTATTTAAGGTCCTCAACAATGTCCTACCTAAAAACTGCAAATACATGACTGAAGTAAAATGTGCATTCACGTTGCGCCAGAAAATAGTTTGCATTTCTGAACGTATCTCATCGGTGACACACTACAGCTTTTTTGAAAACGGACACGAGCGTCCGTTTTCAAAAAAGCTCCTGCATGTTGAACCACATCGAACCGGTGACGGTTCGATGTGGTTCAACACTCTTATTCGTGCCATGCACGATCTTCATCTGGCGCAAATTGCTCTGGCACGAAACATTCGCACGTTGTACTAGTAAGGAGCTTAAGACGAATTATTTTAGAACAGCAACTAAGAAACTTAAAACTGTTTCAGAAAACTGATTTTCGCAATGGCATGATCTTCTTGTTGCCTATTAATAGGAATAGTTTCTGGCGTGTTAAAGCCACTGTGATTATAAACCAGGTAGATGTACGACAATGGTAAATATTCAATAGAGAGCCTGATATTATAATTGTCAAAATCATTTTGAGAATTCTTTTGGTAAAACCCGATGAGTTGAATTCTCGGGTTCAGCGCAAAGCGTCCTTCAATACTATAGTAATCAACAATAGTGGTAGTATTATTTTCTCCAACACCTTTAAAATGATTGCGGTTGAACCGTGTAATTACAGAGACATGAGGAATAGGAGCAAATTGTAATCTCACATCGTATGTTGCCAGTTTCCCATCAAAGTAACTACCCCATTCATTTTGGCCCCCGATACTTATGATTCGTGATGGATCAGTGCTAAACCATAATCCTTGACGGAAATAATTATACGCTCCGGATGTAATAATAATGTCAAGAGGTTTAAATGATTCTGTCAGATATTGATATGTTGGATTTACGGAGTAACCGAAGTAACCACCTTTCTGAAAATTGAACCACACTGGAAAAAGAGGAAGCTGCAATTCAATTAACTTACCAGTAGACGCCTGGTGATACATCTCCGGAAGGAAGCCGGGTTCAAAAGCGCGAATAAATTTCTTAAAAGGTAAAAGCCGCCCGCGGTAATACCAATTTATTCCCGGTGTTGTCCCCACTACATCGTAGCGTGAAACAAATCCCATCTCCGGATTAAAATTTTTGCTAACCAACGATTCGGTCCACCAGATTTTGACCTGATTGGTGGAGTACTGAAATTGTGTGAATCCCGCAAAACCTTGTTGACCTGATTGGGTTGATGTAGAATGAATGGCCATGGCATTGATAGAGAGTGCATCAATGAGTCGTACAAAACCATCGAGCGTAGAGGTAATATTAGTATTGTCAGGTTGGTTCTTAACGGATACCATACCTCCTATGCGATTCTGTTCGCCAAAGTTTTCAGAAAATCTTCCGACAAAGAAATTAGTAGCAGGCGTATCATCATTACCTCGTTGCCGCATGACAATCGCGCCATAGTTTCGTTTCAATGAGCGATAGACAAATCGTCCACCCGCATCAATCGGAACGGGCTTTCCATTATTGTCTAGCCCTATGCTTCTGCTAAAGAAGGGTTGCATGCGCATGCTTCCACCGGACCCGTCATCTGATGGGCCGATGCCCACTCCGAAGAGCGAAGCGTTTTCCAAAAAGAACTGACGCCTCTCCGGAAAAAATACAGAGAATCGTGTAACGTTGTTCACTTGTCGGTCGGCATCGGCTTGTGCAAAATCTGTGTTGGCTGTTAAATCTAAAATAGCATGTGGACTTATTGCCCACTTTAGTTCACCACCTACTTTATAATTCGTTTCGTCTGGAGTGTCATCCGGAAAATTTTCATAGCGATTGCGTGACATTAAAAAATAAGGGACAATGCGAATGTTTGTTGTGGGCGGGGGTGGCTGAAGATTTTTCAACGTTCCGGCATATGCCATGCGCAGCGAACTGTAAGCGCGCGGAAAAGGAGAGAAGGCAGTGATCTCATTGGTAAGTCGTCTGTTGCGATAGATATTAAAACCCCATTGCTGTAGAGAGTCCGTACTTTTTGGATAGCGCAAAGTCTTCCAGGGAATGGCAATTTCAGCAACCCATCCGGAATCGGTTCGTGATGTGCGAACGCGCCATAGTCCATCCCAGTCAGTATCATAATAGAGATCATCAAACGACAGAAGATCGCGTTGCACACCGTATGGATTAGTGGCTAACGCAATCGCGTTTCGATTATCATTGAAGGCATCAAACGACAAGGTTACCATATCGTGTTGACGATAGTTGAAGTCGCGTTTAAAATCAGTAGCACGGATAGATTTTTTTCCCAGTGAATCTTTGGAGAAAATTCCAAAGTATAAATAGTGCTTGTTGTACAGCACTTTCACTTCAGTAGCATGATTGGGTTTACTTCCCTGGAAGGGTTCAATTTGAATAAAGGCAGGTGAAGCACCAGCTTTTTTCCAAACATCTTCATTCATAACACCATTGACGCGCAATGATGATTCGATCTCTAATGCAACAATTTCTTTCCTGATAGAATCGGGCTTGAAGATTTCCGCATCCTGAGCATTAACTTTTAGAAAACTTAAAAACAGGGCAATGGATAAAACTACCTTCATAATCACGTATTGAGGAATCTACAGAATGATCCCTCGCAGCAAAATATTGAAAAATACAAGGTGTACAAAGGTGATTTATACGGCCAAAAACTTTTTGAGTTTTTTGCGGAGCGTGATGGCGTCTATGGGCTTTTTAATGAATTCATTCACACCTTGCTTGAGGGCTAAGGCAATTAATTCTTCTTCGGTATCGGACGAGATCATGATGATCGGTGTGTTCTTTTTCTGGTCTATGCGCACAAGCTTCAAAACCTCATCGCCATTATGGTGTGGCATGTGGATGTCGGTGATGATGAGATCGAACGTATTTTCGCGTAACTGTTCAAGAGCACGTATACCATCCTTAACGGAAATAACTTCAACCGATTCACCTTCGAGAGCCGTTTGAATTACTTTCAAGACTACAATATCATCTTCACACACCAATATTTTCATAAATCATTTTTTATAAAATACGGCATATTAAGGTAATGTTCAAAGCATCAGCACTATCTAAGAGTAGCACTAATGTTCTGAACATTGTTTGAGTTTACTTTCTATTCGGATCTGAGTCGATTGGCAGGATTTGCCAACGCGGAACGAATGGATAGCTTACAGTGAGCAAAGCAATGACAACTGCAGATATTCCGGCAATAGCAAAGATGTCCCATGTGAGTATAATCCTATATTCATAATCTTCCAGCCACGTTTGCATCACATACCATGCGAGTGGAGTGTTTATGTACTAGCTTGCATTTGTATTTTATCACAAAAAAAGAATTCCTCCATGGGTGATAAAATTGAGTCGGCTCTAAAAAATACTACCTTCAACATGCATAGAAATGGCGCGGATACTTCAAAGTGAAAATGTTTTCAACTAACTTAGCTTGGCAACATGGACAGTGAAGTGGTTTACAAATAGGATTTTACAATAAAATGTACATGAGAATACTAATCATACTAACGATTTTAATTGGGGGATGTGCTTCGACTTCTGTGACCGGTACTCTTTCAGAAAACAATAATGACGTTTTGATTTTATCCATCCTAGTCCAGGACCATTTGAGAAAGACAAATGGACGAGATATTAACCTAGCTGAATTGGTGCAGGCGGATACTTTAAACAGAATTTCAAATAGCTTTAAGAAAGTGGAATTAAAATCTAAAGGAGGGCATATTTCCGTCTATTATGAGTTCTCTGAATCAAGAGATTCAAAAGGAATTGAACTTAGTGAGAAGGAGAAAGAACTGACAAATTACTTTAGATGGACAGAACGAGACTTGAAAAACCAATATGACGGTGAGATTCAACTTGATTATGGGGAGAGATTCTACAGAGTAATAAAAATTATTGTTAACAAGTTGAAATACTAAAGTATTTAAGTTCGCAATATTGATTAACGACAGCAAAGATGTAATTCAAGTTGATAGAATCATTGGTAGTTCTTTAAACAGAAATCAAAACATCCTTATAGTGATGGAACAACAACTTAAATATATTGGCACAATTCATTCTGATCTCAAACGACTTGAAGATTGTCCGTTGCAAGAAAGCGAAAGTGCAATTGAAGCAATTATTGAAATATTCCCGGAATTTCTGGAAGGAGTGAGTACAATAAAATCGGGTTCTGAAATCATTTTATTTACATGGCTACACCAGGCAGACCGAACCGTTTTAAAGACAAGACCGCGAAATAATCCGAAGACAGAATTAACAAGCGTTTTCTCAACACGCTCACCCGACAGACCGAATCCTATCGGAATTCATTTTGTAAAGGTAATTTCTGTTTCAGGAGACAATAGATTAAAAGTGGCAGGGCTTGAAGTTTTAGACCAGACGCCACTGATAGACATTAAGCCTGACTTTAAAAGATAGGTTTTGGATTCGTTCAATATTTTACCCTGAAATATTTCTCAATTATTATTCTGTCGATACCAGTGCCTTCTACCCTTTCCCTTCCACTTTGGATCAGTGTATCATTTTGAATGGCAACAGTGAAGACAAAACTATTTCTCTCCCATTCTCTGAAATTACAATAATCAAGATGTTCGGTGTATTGATTGTCTTTCAAACTATAAGATCCTCCTCCTGCAACAAACGTGGCGGTTGAATCTTTTCCTTTATTCAAATCATGTCGTAGAAAACTGAAATGAGAATCGTTTAAAATTTTAATCATTTTTTGATCCTTACTTGCTGGCGTAAAGATCGTATCTGAATTTTCAATTTTAGTTTCTGAAATTAATTCCCACGTTCCTTGAATTGGAAGGATGGATGAACTTGAATCATTGTTTCCCGATTTTTCATGACAGGAAAGGGCCATGAACGCTGTTAATATAAAGGCAATTTTAAATTTCATATCAAAAGGATGTGGTACGGGAGTAAAGGTATACATATTCAGTATCTGTATAAAAATCGTTTCGCGTAGTTATTCCTCCTTTTCGCGTAGGTTATTCTTTTTTCATTCCCGTAAAACTGCGCGTGGGAATTAATCCCCGAAAAAATAAATTCTAATCAACCAACAACAACTTTAATTTAAAATGAAAAAAGTAGTAGGCATCGTTCTGGTAAGTGTTTTCATTGGTTTCTCCGGTTATGGTCAAACCTCAATTCCAAAAGTAGGTGTGTCGTTCTCTTCGTTGAAAGCGGATGAGTTTGTAGCCCAGATGAGCAACAAATTCAAAAGCCAGACTGGCTACAGCTTAGGCGTTGGCTATGATATTCCCCTCAAGTTAAACGGCAATGGATTACTTTCTATTCAACCGGAAATATCCTATGTACAAAAAGGATTTAAGGTGGATGCTGAAGGTGCATTTTACTTTAACGAAGCCTATTATACTATTAATTCCCATCAGGAATATTCAATACGTTATCTTGAGTTTCCAATATTAGCAAAGTATGAAATCGGACCAGACAACTTCCGATTCTCATTTAGTGCTGGGCCTTCCGTTGCATTTGGTTTAGGAGAACGCTATAAGTCCGTGGCAACGCAAACCGATGATGTAGAAACAACGGAGTTTATTAACACCAAGGGTGATATTAAATTCTTTCAATCGAAAGATCCAAATGATGCAAGCTTCGATCACAATATTGATTTTGGATTGCAAATAGGAGCGGGAGTTTCACTTTACAATCGCATTGCAGTAGATGTTCGTTACGGTAATAGCTTTACGAATGTGAATGAATACAACGAGTCAAAGAATCGGGTAGTGCAATTTACTGTAGGTATACCGATCATATTAAAATAAAACTAACTTCTTGAGCCTGTGTACTAAACGGCCAGAGGTTACATAAAGAAAAAGCCCTTCCAGATCTCGATACCTGGAAGGGCTTTAATTTTATAGAGTATTCCTTAGTGACGCCTGTGCGAAGAGCCTCCCTTACTTTGACCTGTGCTACGGGAAGGTTGACTGCTTCTCTGATCGAAAGAGCTCTTACGCAATTGCTGCTCTCTTTGAGGCTGAACACTTGTACGCTGCTGACTATTCGGTTTTGTCACCGTACGTTCTTGTTGAAAGCTTTGTCTATTGGTTTGTTGCCTTTCAAAAGACTGCTGCGGTTTTACATACGTCCGCTGTCGACTATTCCGATTGAAGTCTTGCACGTTTTGTTGAGCCTGACGATTTTCACTTTGTTGCTGGGTTTGTTGTGATCGTTGCTGATGATTGGAAAGTTGCTGATCCTGATTGGCATTATCAAATGCGCGATTTCGAGTTTCATTTTTAGTTTGCAAATCAAGTTGCTGATTTCTGTTTCCATTTTCGTTTCTGCTTCGATCGCCTCTCACTACCTGTGAAGGTGCAGAATGTGTTCTTCCATCTTGTGTATTTTCAATTCGAGGTTTATAAAAACTTACAGAACCACGATCGATCTCTGATCTGCCAGGACGATTTCTGTCATTAACAGTATACACCTGTACACGTTCATGATTGGTTCTTTCGATTTCAGTTCGTGATGGACCTGTAAAGAAATCACCTCTTCTTCCATTGTGATGATTGTGTGTAACAATGGTTGTATTATTAATAATGTTAATCACCTGAGGTCTCGCAACACAATGATGATATACTGTGCGGTATGTGATGTATCGATAAGGAACAAAATTCCAATAATTGTGTGGGATGTTATTATAATAATTGAACGACACATTAATACCAAGACCAGGCATTAACGGAGCCCATCCATAATATCCGCCACCACTTCTCCAAGCTACCCATGCCGGAGCCCATTCTGTATCGGGTATCCACATCCATCCTTGAAAATCATCATAGAACCATCGGCCATAATGAAACGGTGCCCATCCCCACGCATAATCAGATATCCATGTATTTCCATATTCCGTGTTGATCCAATAACCATTGGTTGCATACGGAGTAAAATCCGAACCTACATTGGGTCTCCATACATATCCATAGTTGCCGTAGTCCATCCAATTTCCATAAGGCTGCAGTTCATCGTAAAATACCTGCAACGAAACACTTCCCTGGGCTTTACTGGTGTTGATGCCTAGCATGCTCACCATGATGAAAGCCAGAATCATTCCTCTACGCAATGCCTTTTTCATAGCTGTATTGTTTTAATCTATGATATATAGACTAAAAATGATGCCACATTCCATCCGGATTTGTAAAGGAAAATGGGTCAGGGAGTTATGAAACTTCAGGATATTGACATCCCGGAGTATAATGCCCTAACGATGATAGGAATAGCCTACCAATTGATTTTGCACTCTGAATGGAGATCAGAAGTGAATAAGCAGCAACACGATCAGCGTTCGAAATTACAGTATCAGATCTCTCTACATATTTTATTTCTTTGAAATCAACCGATACGTAGCAAGGATGTAAACGGAGTTGAAATAAGATTTAAGAGTGGACATACTGGTTACACCGTCAGCGTATTCATATCGAACTTCAAAGCTTAATTTATTCTTTCTAACTCCAAGACCTCCGGTCAATCCTAAACCAGTTTTATTAAGTTCATTGTATTCGGGGTTGCCAGAGTATATTATACCCTCACTCTTTAATGCGAAATAGTGAGAAAGTCCAACGTTGACAAAGGGCTTAAAAGAACCCGTAACAAAATACCGCCTCACCATTGCGTTAACTTTAATGTAGGCAAGATCGAATTCAACATCACCATCTTTAAAATTCATGGCGGTATAGAATGATTCAACGTTAACAGCCCATTTTTGATTCAACTTTGCTAACGTAAATTCAAGGTTGACACCAATGGGAAAACTCGGAGCTACAAGATGAGCATTTTCTACTCTGTCGAAGGTAGAGGAGTTGCTTTTGAAAGTAAGTTTATTCACAGCACCTCCGAGCATTACCCCGAATTCTATTTTCCCTTTTTGCTTAGGGCTTTTTATGTAGGAAGGCGTAGTGGTCTTGCAATTATAATAATATTGAAAAAGTGCTCTCATCTTCGCTGGACTATAACTCAGAGAGTTAATTTTTGAATCGATTGTGTTGCAATCTTTAAGTGCCAGTGATAATTGACCTTTATATAAATCGAGTGTGGTAAAATACTTTGAGCCATTGGTGATGGTCATCATTTTCCGTTTTACAAGCTCCTCAATTGTGCCGGCCTTTTCAATAAAGAAATGCACCTTATCGTTTGATTCGGTTAGGAAATAAAGACTTATGTCTCCCTCAACCAGCACTTCAAGAAAAACTGTTGCATGCTCAAGTTCAGGTTGCCCATTATGAATCAGACCTTTCTCAAAGGATACTACCTTAGATTTGTAATAGGAATTTTTGGTTTTAAAAACAGCAATGTCGTTGACCGTTAACTTTCTGGAATCGACATCTTCCGCACTGATTTTAAAGTTGATAACGGAGGGATTGGTAACCCAATCTTTATCATCTATGAATCCCTTGATGGTATCACCTTTAACATCAATGACGTACCCAGGAATAAAATCTCCCTGTGCGCAGGCCATTGTAAATACCATCGACATTAAAAGAAATAAGATGATGCCTTTCATAAGCTTTATAGATGTTGGATTATCTCAAATGGTGACTTTAAATAAACACTGAATGGAATTTCCGGAGGATTGAAATAAATTGCTTGTGCCTAAAAAAATCAGTGAAATTAATAATGACGGGTTTTCATAGCGATCCAGAATGCCGGACGATATTTTTTGCAAACATAACGCTATTTGCCGCTTTACCGAATGGAAGATTAAAAAATTATTTTGTTGAATGAATAACCTGTACAAAGACGAGGTGCAATAATGGATGGTATTTCAAATTGCTGAAGGCAATGAGTTTTTTTCAAGGAAGCAGAGCTCGCTTTGAAAAACACTGCTTCGATGTTTGATGTGAATACAGAGGATTTGAATTTACTTTTATTGTTATCGTATAGGTATACAATTATAACTAAGACGTACTCATACCCGAATCGCAGTTGCCACGGTATAAATTTCACTCGGGACAATCATCTCGTTTGGTTAAAGCTCACAATCGTTGAAACGCCAATTCAATTTAGCGCTGCTATAGAATATATCCACCTTGTGATACTATTTATACCTTCTTCTGACGCAGAATACCCACCTGATAAAAATATTTTGTACAAGTGCTTTTTATCTGCATTTTCGTGTCAAACTATAATTGAATGATAACTGCTCTTTGGATTACGCTGGTGGCTCTTGGCTTGTGGATCGCCTTTTTACTCATCAAAGATTATATCAAATACAAGAATAACCTGGAAGCGAATTCATGGGTCAAGACAGGAACCATTGGGTTTATCGGTAACTTTTTCGATACACTGGGTATTGGCTCCTTCTCTCTGGAAACAGCGATGTTTAAATTCTTCAAACAATCTGATGACAGACTTATTCCGGGAACGCTTAATGTAGCGAACGCTATTCCAACTATTGCTCAGGCCATTATTTTTATTCAGATCGTAAAGGTAGAGCCGTTAACACTAGTGTTGATGATCGCGGCCTCTGGTGCTGGTGCATTGCTGGGTGCAGGCGTTGTGGCGAGGTTGCCGGAAAATGGTATTCGAATAACGATGGGTATAGGACTTTTCGTAGCAGCATGTTTTATGGTGTCAACCAATATGAATTGGATTCAGGGAGGTGGAGAAGCGCTTGGCCTCGAAGGCAAAACACTTGCTTTTGCTGTGGCAGTAAATTTTGTTTTAGGAGCTCTAATGACAGCAGGTATTGGACTCTATGCTCCGTGTATGGCATTGGTGTTTGCACTTGGCATGTCACCACAAGTAGCGTTCCCCATTATGATGGGATCGTGTGCATTTCTAATGCCGGTAGCCTCTTTGAAATTTATTAAAGAAGGTGTTTATAACAAGCGCGCTTCGTTTATCATTTCGATTACGGGCACCGTTGCCGTTCTCATTGCAGCCTACCTTGTAAAATCATTGCCCATGGAAGTTCTGAGATGGGTGGTTATTGTGGTGATATTGTATACTTCGGTGGTGATGCTGCGTGCTGCTATTAGAAAAAGAGCAAGTTAATCTTGTTGTTAAAGAGATGTTGTGCACTATAGTTTTTAAACATGCAGAAGATGAATTTTAAAGATTTAAATAAAGACGATATAATTAAGTTGACTATCAAGCACCTTGCTGATAAGTTTGGGGCCAATAAATTCAAAATACAAGACAATTGGGACGCTGACTTACAAGCAATCGGACTGACGGACGTTTCAGAAAAATACTTAATCTACTTCTCGAACTACGGAAAGAAAAAGAATGAATTTTACGTTTCATTGGAGAATCTAACTCAAGGGGACAATGATCATCCTTACGAACCAGCTGGGGACTTTGATCAAGTGGATTTAGAAGGATTAGAAAATATTTTTATTAAACATTTGAGAATAAAAACTACGGACGCAACACAATAGCGTTAATTTATTCTAATCAAAATATTTCTCAAGGTGCTGTTTCATGAACGCTACACTATCCGCAATACTCTGCATCGGATCTTTAGCGAAATTACCTCCTTGTTCAAGAAAATAATTCTCTAGCCCGGCAAGTTTAGCATCTGGTAGAATGGGTTTATAGTCGATGCTGCCATTGCCTAGTTCAGTGTAATCCCGCGTTTTCTTATCCATGTCTTTTATATGCCACATCACAAATCGTCCAGGCTGCTTGCTGAATAATTCGTGTGGACTCAACTTTGAAGAATGCATAGCCCAATATATGTCCAGTTGAAGTTTGACTAGTGTCGGATCGGTTTCGTTCATGATAACATCATAACCGATTTTTCCATTTTGATCAATGAATTCAAAATTGTGGTTGTGATACGCAAGCGATACATTTGTATTCTTCAGGCGTTCACCAATCAGGTTTAACTTTTCTGCAACAAGTTTAAATTTTTCAATCGTGCGTGATTCCGGATCGAGCCAGGGCCAGGTAATGTATTTTTGGTGAAGGGCATGCGCTCCTTCAATACTTTGATCAACATAACGCTTCAGATCATCGTCAGGCTTTGTTAAGAAACCCGTAAAGTCATAATGCCCACTGGTGGTTGTTAAATTATAATCGGTTAATAGCTTTTGAAATTCTTTTGCCTCGAAGCCATAGTATTTTTTTTGAGTAGGATCAAATCCATACGTTTCAAGATTCTCATACCCTAATGCTGCAACTTTTTTTAGCGTTCCCTTTACATCTTTTGATAAAGGCTCCCGAATAGAGAAAAGCTGCAGCCCCATTTTATATTTTGACTTTGTTCGAAAGGAGGTAAGGCCCAGAAATGCGGCTGATGCTAACACACCAGTTTGTTTAATAAAAGTTCTGCGGTCTGTTGAATTGCTCTGCTCTTCATTGCCTTGTATCATATCATGATCGTGTTAGTAGAATTAATTTTGATTTACATCACGTGGAGCTTTAACATAAGTCACAGAGTCGTTTCAATCGTATGCTATTGAGATCATGGCAATGTAAAAATTTATAACCATATGCTGACTGATAACCTTTGAGTTTTACTGTCCACGATGAGTAAATTCTCTTTTGTTTTTTAGCGCATGCTGCTCTCCTATTTTTTTTATCAATGCATGAATAAGTTTTGTGCCGTTTAAAAAATGAAATGTGCCGAAACAAATAATACATTTTGCGTGAATATGTATTCCTTTTATATTTAAGATTCAATTAGCCATAATCAAACTTCTATGAATAAGGACGACAGTCCCTCCTCTGAAATTCAATACAAAACTGCTACCTCGCAGCAAATATTAAAAGCCATTTTAGATAGCACGAAGTCTTCTATTTTTTTGGTTGCTCCTGATTATCGCATTCTGTTCTTCAACAAATTTGCCAGTGATGCTTGCAAGGTTTTGTATGGAAGAAGCATGTTCATCGGAGACAACTTGCTGCTCTATCGGCAGGATGGAGATGAAGTCACTGCTAAAATTTTTAAGGAGGATTTCCAACATGCCATTCTGACCAAAAGCCCCATAGCACGCGAGCGCGAGATGCGCCATCCTCAATTAAACTATTGGGTGCGTATGGAGTATACTCCTGTTTTTGATGACCAAAAATTAATTGGTGTCTTGCTTCATGTGCTGAATATTAGTGAGCGCAAGAAATTTCAACTTCAGAATGAACATCAACACAAACAACTTGTGGATATCGCATGGTCGCAATCACACGAAACACGACAGCCTGTATCAACCATGCTGGGTTTGATTAATATTCTGGATAAACAATCTCTTACTCCGGATAATCAGCACATCGTTAATCTGATGCAAGAGACAGCATTGAAACTGGATAAGGTTATTCAGAAGACTGTGATATTGGCAAATAAGATCAACGACACAAATCATACTTCCTAATTGAAATAGCGAGCCTATCCTGTGCCCCGTCTGGTATTTGTCCATGCGTGGCTTTTTTATTCAACGGATTAAAGCTGGGCGAATGAAATCTGATTCTTTGTTCAGGAAAATCCCTTTAATCAGCAAAAAAAGGCTTACAAAACTAAATCCCTCAGAATGCATAAACTAATATAATTAGTTTATTAGGTTTGTTGTCACTAACAATATTAGTTTATGAAAACAATTAAAACGGCCAATGGTGTAAAGAAAATTGAGGATTGGAATATGCATTTGGTACCACTTCAGCTTCGAACAATTTTGCAGGAGCATCGCGCTACGTTGATTGATAAACTTCTCCAGGGTGGATTGAGTGCTTACATTGATTATACTTTTTCCATGAAGGCAGCCCCTAAATTAATGGAGCAAATCAAAGATTCGCTTAGCCTGTTGAAACATGATGGCATTGATAGTATTGTATATGCTCCAATGTTTGATGCTGTTCTGAAAAATGAATTCACATCATTGGACAATACTCTATTTTACAGTGAGATAAACCAGGTAATCAAAGCAACGCTTTTTCAACCACAACTTTTTCCGGAAACACAACACAGTTTTTTTCAGTAACATCTTGTTTAATGTACAACGACACAAGGCATGGATTAAATTCATAAAACAAATACCTCATGGAACAGTCAACGAGAAGCCGGTTAATACATGGCACGTTGCCACGTGATGTTGAAGACGAACTCTCTTCACTTCACATTGAAAAAGTGTGGGAGCTGCTGGAAGAAAAATTCTGCTTTAACGTGAAGATATGGAGAAAAGAGTTCAATGACTTTCAAAAGCAAACGCCTTCAACAGAGTATCGGGAAGCGTTTGTTCAGTTTGGTCACGAACATATTAACCCCATACTGAACTTGATTTTAAGAAGAAAAGAATATCACCCCACTTGGCAAAACATCTTAACGTATATTGTAAAAAAATACTGAACATTGAATTGATTTTTTTAACTTAACTCGATATGAACGAAGACCCTAACATTTTTTCAACTACCCAAGACGAAACCATCAACATTGTATCTGTAATTCGCAAATTACGCAACGACCTGATAAAGGATTTCCTGGATGAACGCACATTGATTGCTTACCTCTCTGAGCAATACAAGATCATGGAGTTGTCGGCAGTAAAAGTAGAATTTATAAAAGCAGAATTGAAGCGACAACTTCTTGTTCCTGTTGATCTGGAATGGTATAAACCGATTGTGGATGATTTCAACACTACTGGAAGTGCAGCCTTATCGGAAGGAAACGAGAAATTGTTTTACAAGGAGATTGAAGGATTGTTGAAGAAGTATATTTATGGATAGAAATTAACTTCTCTTTATTAACGTAATACTCAATCAAACCTTTTTAAAAGGTGTAGATATGAGAGTTGCTCCAGATAGAGAGTTAAGATATTTAGATAGCTAAGGATACAAATATGCCATCATCACTTCATCAACAAACCTGTTTTCACTTTTAAGATGGGTGTACTTTTGTAGTACACCTTCTTTTTTGAAACCACATTTTTCATAAAGACCAACTGCCTTGGTATTGGTTACCGCTGTACTCAATTCAATTCGAACTAAGTCTTTTGATTTCCCGAGCTCAATAATTTCTTTCATCATCAATGCACCATACCCCTTTCCACTTTGTGCAGGATCAATGGCTAAGCCACCCAAATATGCTATGTGAGAATTCCGATGTTTAAGGGGAATGAATTTAAACATGCCTGCAGGTTTATTCTCCATTTCGAAAACATAAAGAAGATTATCTGCAAGAAGTTCATTGAATATTGGTGCAAAAGAAGTGTGATCCATTCGCTCGTACAACAGAAAGGGATTGACATCCGGATGCATGTATAAGTTGTAAAAAAAATGGAAATCGTTTGATGTTGCTGATCGGATCATAGCGAAGTATTTGTTTTTAAAGATATTCATTTGATGAACGGAATACGGAAGTCAAAAAAGTAAAGCCCGAGCACTTCGCTCAGGCTTTATGTTATTTAGAATAAATAGTTCTGATTCAAATCAGCAGAAATGCTAATTTAAAATTTCACAGGAATTTTAATCAATGTATTTTCCCACGCCAGCATCATCGTGGCAGTACCTTTACCACCATCAAAAGCAATCGTAAAGGCTTCTACTTCGGCTTCTGGTTTATCGACCGGAACTTTGAAGCGTACTACATCTTTGGTTTCGTCATATTCAAATGCACCCCATGTATCTAGTTTCGAGTTGAGGATGATGGTCCATTCTGTTTTATCCGGAATAGTATAAAGTGAATAGGTTCCGGCTGCAATTTGTTTATCGCCAAGCGTTACGTCTTTAATGAACTTAATCTCGGTTGTTTCGTTGGCACCGGTGCGCCACACTTTTCCAAACGGTTCTGTTTCTCCCAGCATGGTTCTTCCTTTTTTCTGAGGACGACCATAGGTTACTCTTATTATTGGTGCGGATCGTTTCCCATCCTGTCGAAGGTAAGCGATGTCAGCAGGGCTCGGATCAAGGCCTGGTAATTTCTGGGCATGTGTCAGTTCAGAAAAGAGTGCCATTATCACAATGGCGAAGAGGGTTCTTTTTATATTTTTCATGAAATTAATTTAGGGATTAAAATAGGAAAGGATAATTTCAATACATCATAATTCTGAACGAAGGGTATTAACCTTCTTTGAACGGACAACCGGAAACCAGATAGTGTCATTACCTATCAACGAAAAAGAAAAAATATGTCCAATATTAATCTCATCATCGAAGAACGCGCAGCCGACATTGGAAAATTTATGGTGGGAAGATTACTTCCGTTCCGGCAAAAGCGAATGGTTGGTCCCTTTATTTATATCGATCATATGGGACCAGTGAAAATGAACGAGCGACAAAACTTTGATATACTTCCGCATCCGCACATTGGTCTCTCCACTCTTACCTTTTTGTTTGAAGGTAGCATTATGCACCGCGATTCATTAGGCAACGAAGTGGAGATAAAACCAGGAGCCGTAAACTGGATGACGGCCGGAAAAGGAATTGTGCATTCCGAACGCACTCCTGAATACTTACGACATTCTGATAAGAGTATGCACGGTTTACAAATTTGGGTTGCGTTACCTAAGCACCTTGAAGAAATGAATCCTGAATTTTTTCACATTGAGAAGAATCAAATCCCTACCTGGAGTGAAGATGATGTTCAGTTTAAATTGGTGGCAGGTGAAGCGTTCGGCCGCAAATCAGCAGTGCCGGTGTACAGCAAATTGTATATGATCGAAATAAAAAGTGAGACGCGACAAATGTTGAGCATTGGCAAACATCTGTATGGTGAATCAGGTCTCTATATTTTAGAAGGAGGAATTGAAAGCGATGGAAATGTATATGGACCGAAACAAATTCTGGTAGCCAAAGACAGTACGCTTTGTGAATTTGTTATTCAAGCCAATAGTACCCTTTACATTTTTGGGGGTGAGCCTTTCGCAGAAGAACGTTTTATTGATTGGAATTTTGTGTCCTCCAGAAAAGAAAGCATCGAAGAAGCCAAGCAAAAATGGGAGGATCAGAGTTTTGATAAAGTAAAAGGAGACGAAATAGAATTTGTTCCTTATCCTATTCGCGTTAAGAAATAATAGTGTGAATAAAAAATGGAATGAAGGTGTAAAAACTTCATTCCATTTTTTATTTATTTCACTTCGATCTATGGAACTTAAGCTACTTCATATAACTCGCCCGCATCGCTTTGAATTCTGATCCCACTTTCCATTGTGGCCACGAGCTTTCCATTGAAAGACGTTTGCCAACCATGAATAATAATTTCAGATCATCGATACTTCCATCAAGCTGCCAGGTAGCGGGATCAAATTCGTCAGAGGGTTGGTGATAATGTTTTGCGCGGTATTCGGTTTCCAATTGCTCGCCCTTTTCTTTTCCTCCTTCAACAAGGTCGATTCCACTATGTGTATAGAGCGCAGGAATTCCAATCTTGGCAAAATGGAAATGATCGGAGCGGAAATAATATCCTGCTGAAGGCAATGGATCATTGGTGGTGTATCGATTTATTTTTTCACACTCTTGCTTCAGATAATCTTCAAGATCAGACTGCCCGATTCCAATCAGTGAAATATCCTTCACCTTACCTTTGATGTTCAATCCATCAATGTTAATATTGGCTACTGTTTTTTCTTTTGGGAAGATGGGGTGAGCTGCATAGTACGCTGATCCTAAAAGACCTTGCTCTTCTGCTGTAACAAAGAGAAAGACTACAGTCCGTTCTGGTTTTGTCTTCAGACTCATATAGACATTGGCCAATTCCAACAACCCTGCTGTTCCGGTTCCGTTGTCCATGGCACCGTTGTAAATCGAATCCCCTTTTTCATCAGCCTTCCCGATCCCTAAATGGTCCCAGTGAGCAGAGTAAATAATGTATTCGTCAGGATGTGTTGAACCTTCTATTTGAGCCACTACATTACCGGATGTATTATAAACAGGTGTTGCCTTTACTTTAGTAGAAGCCTTCAAGTTCATGGCTTCAGCACGAAAACCATTCTTGTGCGCTGCTGATAATTTTTCAGCGTAGTTAAAACCAGAAGCATCGAACAATTTTTTTAATGCAGGTAGCGATATCCATCCTTCAATGGCGCAAGATGTATTCACTGAATTCTGATCACCAAGGTAAAGCTTCGAACTGTTCCAATTGTTTTGCACAACAGCAAACGGATAACTTGCCGGTACATCATCGTGAATCACGAGACAACCTTTCGCACCTTGCCGTGCAGCCTCTTCAAATTTGAAGGTCCATCGACCATAATAGGTCATGGTATTGCCTTTGAAAAAAGTAGAATCACCTATTCCGAATCCGGGATCGTTGACAAATACCACTACCACTTTTCCTTTTACATCAATGCCTTCGTAATCATTCCAGTTATATTCCGGAGCTACAACTCCGTATCCGGCAAAGACAAGTTCAACATCTTCCAGCGAAGCACCTTCAGCGTGTTGTGTCCAGAGCACATAGTCCTTGTATCCTTTTAAATTGAATTTTGATTTGGCGCCTTTTATCGTCATGAAAGAATCAGCCACACATGTCATGGACACAAGTGGAACATTCTGTCGGTAGCTTGTATTATTGCCTGGCTCAAGCCCGATCTTCTTCAGCTCGCTCTCCAGAAAATTAACAGTTTTTGTTTCTCCTTCGGTGAAGGGCTTTCGACCTGTGAAGTCATCTGACGACAAAGTTTTAATGTAACCTTCCAATCGGCTTGCGCTGAAGGAGGATAGTCCATCATTGGCATCGGGAGTTTTAGAGGAAGGATTATAAGCTATCATTAGCATGAAAGCGGAGAAGAATAGAATCAATGATTTCATGATGTGTGCTGAATGTTTAGGTTTGAAGACTTAAGGTAATAAAAAATAGGATTGGTGAAGCAGCTTACGTCACATGACTATAGAAGAAGAATTCAAATGCATTTTCCCGCAGATTGCGCAGATATGATTGTATTTCAATTCGTGCATTCGTGGCAATAAAATGAATGACTACCCCCATGACCATCTTGCATTTTAATCTGAGAAATCTGCGTGCCTTTTTAATCTGCGGAAAAAAATCATTCCCTTTTGACAAACGGTATCATTCCCTTGACGAAATGCAACTTTCAATACGGTTTAGCGTGATGAAAATTCTTAATTTGTATGCATGAATCGGTTCTGGAAGTACAAAGCTGATCACGTCATTTTTTGGACTGCCACCGTTGCGTTCCATATGTTTACAAAAAGCAGTATGATTGAAGCAGCAGGCTTTGATCAGTTCATGCTTGAAATTATTATCCGGGACGGCCTGTTGGCGTTATTGATTTATTTCAATTTGCTTATACTTATTCCAAAGTATGCTCAGCAAAAAAAGTTTGTTGCTTACACCTTTTTATTATGTGTTGCCCTGGCATTATACGTGCTGCTGAAAAATATACATGATGTTTACCTGAATGGTTATGTATTGGGTGATGAAAGCCGGAGGTCGTTGTTTTATAACAGCTATTACAATTTTTCAATTGCCCTCTTTTACTTAGCCTTTAATGTTGCGCTCTATTTAAGTAAGGCCTGGTATTTTCAGCGCGAGCTAATCCGGAAACTGGAAGTTGAAAAACTGAGTTCCGAATTGGAATATCTGAAAGCACAGATCAATCCTCATTTTGTTTTCAACTCGATTAATACCATTTATTTTCAGATTGATAAACACAATGTCCACGCGCGTGAATCCTTGTCAGCTTTTTCGGAAATGCTCCGATATCAATTGTATGAATGCAATGGAAAGGAAATTGCGATAGAAAAGGAGATTGTGTACTTAAAAAATTATGTAGCGCTGCAACGATCGCGCAAAGATGAAAACTATAGCATTTCTTTTGAAGTAGGAGAAAATGTTAACGGTTTTACTATTTCACCTTTGTTGTTCATTCCCTTTGTTGAAAATGCCTTTAAACATGTATCGCATCATACGAATAAGAATGAAGTAAGAATACGAATTGATAAGGTTGAGAATAATATTGAACTTTTCGTATTCAACTCAAAAGAAAGCAAAACGATTGTGAATGGATACACAGGCATCGGATTGAAAAACGTGCAGCGCAGACTGGAATTACTTTACACAGACCGCCATGAACTGGTGATCGATAATAAAGCAGACCGTTATGAAGTTCATCTTTCCCTTCGCATTCATTGAAGTATTGAGCGACAAGAAATTTTACAATACCAACACATGAAACTAAACTGCCTCATTATCGATGACGAACCCTTTGCCCGCAAGGGTCTGGAAGAACATGTGCAGGAAATTGATTTTCTTCATTGTGTTGCTTCGTGCGAAAATGCATTGAAGGCAGCATCCTATTTGAATGAACAAAAGATCGATCTGATCTATCTGGATATCCACATGCCGAAAGTGAGTGGAATTGATTTTCTCAAAGCCTTAAAGAATCCACCGCTCACTATTTTTACAACGGCCTATTCGAACTATGCGCTGGAAGGTTATACACTTGATGTGATCGATTACCTCGTGAAACCCATCACCTTTGAGCGGTTCCTGAAAGCATCTCAAAAAGCGCTGGAATATTTTCAGTTGAAAGCGCGCGCAGAAAATAGCAGTGCACCTTCTGTTGATTATTTTTTTGTTCGTTGTGACCGCAAATTTGAAAAAGTTTTTTTTCGTGATGTGTCCTATGTTGAAGGACTTCAGAACTATGCTGTAATTCATCTTCCCGATAAAAAATTAATTACCTACATCACGTTAACCAGCCTTGAAAATCAATTACCCCGGGGTCAATTCTTAAAAGTTCATAAATCTTTTTTGATTTCTGTTTCCCACGTCAAGGCGATTGAAGGTGATGAGATCATAATGGAGAATGCGCGTATTCCCATTAGTCGTACGCTACGAGATCAGGTTGTGCAGCAAATTTTAGGGAACGCACTTTTTAAGCGATAGAGGTAGCTGAAACATCAGAGCCTCCCGCGAGGTGCAGGATGACTCTGATGGTGATAAACCTGAGCACCGGAACATGTGAAAACTTAATTTAAGGCGGTAGTCGCTTTATCATTGATTACTACATAGACTACCTGCTGTCCTTCCGGAAATTCAGTAGAGGAATAATACAGCTTAAGGGTATTGCTTCCTTTTTGCTTCAGCGCAATGATGTCTTTCACCAGACACGTCATGGATTCATTGAAGCCTGTTGATGAACCTTCAAAGCGCCAGTCCTTCAGCACTTTATTGTTGTTGTCTTTAAGAGTAAGCTTTCTGCCGGTTACTGTTCTTCCGCACTCACTGTATTTCACAATGAGTTGATTATACTTTTCAGCAGGGTCCAAAATCAATTTTGGTGCATCCGTTTTGTGGAAATCCAAATACTGCTCGACCATCAGTTTGCTATCCAGGTAAACCTTGACACTGTGTGCACCTGTTCCGGGCGCAATTGAGAACGAGACGAGAATGGCACATAGGGCAATTCCTACCATGGAATGAGCCCAGGAAAATGGAATAATCTTTTTCATGTTGTTTAATTTTAGTTACGCTGTGAGATTTTGTAAATACTACTCTAAGGAACGGAGAAAAACAGGGTGGGTGTAAGAAGTCTGACCATCTGCAGATATTACTTGATGAACCGCATCACTCCCATCTTATCCTTAGCAAAGGCCTGTATTACGTGGAAACCTTTCAGCATTTCGCTGAAAAAAGCTGACTAACCAATCCCCTGACTACAACGTGCACACTTCATAACCAATGAATAGCTTCACGCCATTACACGAATCCTCGCTTCAATTCTCGATGACGATACCTCAATTATCGGTCACAAATCAAATCAGGTTTGTAATGTGTAACCTTTAAACAACATGCCAGTAACCAACTAAATCCTGCCTGTCATGAACACCATTTACTTCAAGACCGTCTTGCGTAATCTTTGGAAAAGAAAATCGTATGGCTTGTTAAACATTTTCGGACTTGCCATTGGTATTGCCTGCGCTACCCTGATATTCCTTTGGGTGGAGGATGAACTCACGTTCGATCACAGTTTTCAAAATCGGAAACACCTCTATCAGGTGATGGAAAACCAAATTTCAAATGCCGATGTACGAACGGTATGGACAACTCCTGGTCCTATGACTTCCGCTATAAAAGCAGAGATACCAGGCATTAAGAACGCTACCCGCAGCACGAAGGGCGACAACATCGCATTGTTTTCTATCGATGATAAAGTGTTCTATGAAAAAGGAGGATATGTAGACGCTCCTTTCTTTTCCATGTTCGACTTGAATTTTATTGAAGGCAAAAGATTGCATGCATTTGATCAGCGTTATTCCATCGTCATCTCTGAAAAGATGGCGAAGCGATTCTTCGGTGAGGGAACTGCTTTTGGCCGAACACTTAAAATGGACAACGATCAGTTATACACAATAGCTGGTGTGATGAAAGACCTTCCGGAAAACTCTTCTCTCAAATTCGATTGGCTTGCACCCTTTGACTTAATAGCAGAAAAGTACGATTGGATAAAACGGTGGGATGCAGCATCCGTTGTGACGCTGGTTGAACTGGAGCCGGAAAGCAATGTCGAAAAAGTAAATGAACAATTAAAAGGATATCTAAAAACTAAAGTGAGTGGAAACGATACAGAATGTTTTCTTTTCCCCATGTCGGACTGGCATTTGTACGCTCATTTCTCCAATGGAAAACAAGATGGCGATGGTCAGATTAAGTATGTGAAGTTGTTTATGCTCATCGCTTCGTTGATATTGATTATTGCGTGTGTAAACTTTATGAATCTTGCTACCGCGCGTTCCGAACAACGTGCTAAAGAAGTGGGTGTAAGAAAAACATTAGGATCAGGGAGAGCCCGACTGATTAGCCAGTTTATTAGCGAAGCGTTAGTCATGTCGTGTTTGGCGGTGATGGTTTCCATTTTATTTATTTACCTCGCATTGCCTTCGTTCAATTCGCTGGTTGAAAAGAATCTTGAATTTGAAGTTACACAACCCCTTCATTGGGGCGGGTTGATTTTTATTGGTTTGGCAAGCGGTCTACTCGCGGGAAGTTATCCTGCTTTTTATCTTTCTTCTTTCAATCCAGTGGAAGTATTGAAAGGATTAAAAGCGCGCACCAGCAAAGGTTCAAACTTTATTCGCCAGGGATTGGTGGTGACGCAGTTTGTAGTTTCCATCACGTTGATCATTTGTACTATAATCATCTATCAGCAAATACAACATACGAAGAACCGGGATCTTGGATATGAAAGATCGAATGTTCTGTATATGGATGTGCGGGGTAAAATGCAGGATCATTTCAATTCCTTGAAAGCTTCTCTACTCAATACGAATGTTGTAGAAAATGTGACGATGAGTATGAATCCTACGTTTCAATTAGGATGGTTTAGCGGGGACAGCTACACCTGGCAAGGAAAAAATCCCAACAAAGATGTAGAGGTAATAGTGGAAGCAGGCACACCTGAATACATTTCCACTATGGGTATGAAACTCAAGGATGGAAGAGATTTCTATGCTGTGGCAGAGAATGATGTGAATAATGTGATTATCAACGAGAGCATGGCGGAGCAAATGGGTGGTGGTAATCAGGTTGGCAATGTCATTACACAATTTGATTCCTCTAATCCAGAAAAAAGCTGGAAAATGAAAGTAATCGGTGTGGTGGAAGATTTTGTTTTTGGAAACGTATATGGTGCTGACGCAGCACCAATGATTCTGATTTGCAATCCTGCTCAATACAATGTGCTCACGATGCGACTGAAGCCGGGCGAATCATTAATGGAATCGTTGGTTAAAATTGAATCCGTCATGAAAGCGTTTAATCCTGAATATCCTTTTGATTATAAATTTTTAGACGATGAATTCAACAAGCTTTTTAAAACAGAAAGTCTGATTGAAAAACTGGCAGGTGTTTTTGCAGGACTTGGTATTTTTATTTCATGCTTGGGTTTATTTGGATTGGCTGCCTATACAGCAGGCAGCAGGACAAAAGAGATCAGCATTCGAAAAGTATTGGGTGCATCCGTGAACGGGATAACACAATTATTATCGAGAGACTTTTTGCGATTGGTGCTGATTGCCTGTCTCGTTTCATTTCCTATTTCGTGGTGGTTGATGCATTCATGGTTGGAGAGCTATGAATATAGCACCACGATTCACTGGTGGGTATTTGCACTTACAGGATTTGGAGCATTGCTCATCGCGTTGATCACCGTGAGTTTTCAAACCCTCAAAGCAGCCTTCACTAATCCAGCCACAAGCTTAAGGAGAGAATAAGGATTTGGTGTTTGTTCCGCCTCCTTTATTCTCTGTCAATTGCTTCGATGATCTTCTTTGATTTAGCAATGCAGATATCATAGCGGTTAATGATTTCGCTTGTAAAAAAAAGATTCCGACAGATGTTGCGCGCCTCATCAGAGACCAGGATGGATTTCAGGTTACTGGTAGAGTCCGTTTGTTGCTTTATATTCTTCGATAGAAAATCAACAAGCCGTCCCTTTCTCTCGGAGAAAAAAGTGGTGCTGGATAATAATGACGAGATATCTTCCTGGTAAAGATCCATAATGTCATTTTGCAATTCTTTGTCTTCAATGTCGCCAATTTTACCTGACGATTTAAAACCTTCGAAGCGTCCATCGTTCGGCATGAATCCAACTTCATTGTAAAACCAGGCACCATAGTAACGGACACTATCCGTATTTAGCTTACCTTGAAAAGGGATGCCATTAATGTAGGCGATGGCCTTCGTTGTATTGACGAAACCCTTCCGATCGGATTCGAGCTCAATGATATCGCGTTGAAGATCGGTTTTTAGTCCATTCAGAAATTCGTCTACATCGTGTTGCTTATGACGTTTTTCACTCAGATCATGAAACCAGATGGAGATGCTCACAGCAAAAACAATAATGAAGATCTCAAGCAAAAACTCTTTCAGCTTATGCCACCACGAAGGCTCCCCATCCTTCCAGAGTTGATATACTTTTTTGGTATGCTTGATTACTTCCTGGTCAGCCATATGGGATCAATACTAAATTTTGAATAGGAGATTATTTACAAAGGCAACAAAAATGTAAATTTTGTTGTGACAAACCTAGGGCGCCACACTGACACCCGTTGTCGGTGTGATTTTTTTAAAGTTTTTTTTAATTCTTTTTAGAAGCGGTCTGAAATTATGGCAGAAAAAACAATGAGGTTGGTTGTCATGTTATGGCTGATACTATCTCAAGAGCAAACGGAATGCTCAAGTATTTTTTTGCTTCGGCTTATATCGCCACATGAACCAGCCGGCAAGCGAGGAGGCAGTTAGTAAAACAATTTCGGAGAGCAGCAGCAAAGAAATATCATTTACGAATCGGGCAATGGTATGAAAGATGGCTCCCGCACAAAGAATAAGAGCAATGTATCGCGGGGTATACGGAGTTCTGAATATTCCAATGCTCAATGCTACTAATCCCAAAGGGAAAGCAAAGCCAGAGGGTAAATAAATGACCCGCATGGCTTCGGTCGATTTGAGAACATTTTTTACTGTGTTCACCTGCGCTGCGGAGTATCCTTTGTCGTTTATTAAATCCAGAAATAACGTTTCGGTAGACATAGCCGAGATGGTAATGGCACCCAACGCTACCATACCTGTACCAATCAAGCCAAAATATTTAGTTTTATCCGGAAATAAATACGCTAACCCGAATGAGCCTACAATGAAAGCAACCAGCGCCATTTTAAAAATAACATTGGCAATGAGATAGTGGTGATAATAATGAAAGCTGTCTGCCAGCATGAGCAAAGCCGGTGCACCAAATAAGTAAATGGAAATAACAAAGCGGCTTGCTTTTGGTAAAGGTGACTCAGGGATTGTTCGTGTGCTCAAGGATTGACGATTTCAGTATTTAGTAAGGTAGCAAGAATCCCACTAATGCAAGGTATGATCTGGTGCACGAGTGAAGCTGATGTATTTATTTGCATTATATTCACCCTCTAATCCCTGAACAGTGAAACCTGATGTATTGTGCTTCCTAATTGACGATGACCTGGATGATCAGGAAATTTTTAGTATGGCCCTGGATGAACTGAACCATACAATAAAACGGGTGATGGCATCCAACGGTGAAGAGGGCATTATGAAACTCAAATTAAACCCTCAGGATCCACCGGATTATATTTTCCTGGATCTGAATATGCCCCGTATGAATGGCATTGAATGTTTGCGTGAGATAAAAAAACTAGCACATCTGCAAAAAACAAAAGTCATTATGTATTCCACTACCGATGCCGAAGAGGTTCGTGAATTGACAAAAGGATTGGGTGCAGATGATTTTATTGTAAAGCCACCGAGCATTGTAATACTGGTTAAATTTTTGTCGGCCCTATTCAATATAGATACACTGCCTGACAAAGAATAACCATCCGATAATGAATGTAGATGCCAAAGCAGGATTAGAGGTCAGTCAATTAATAGACTTAATTGATTGGGACAAAACTTCGCTTGGGTCAAAAAACAGCTGGTCAGAAACGTTACAGACCTCCGTCAATATTTGCCTCCACGCCACTTTTCCGACCGTCATTATGTGGGGTCCGGAGATGTCACAACTATACAATGATGGTTTCAGCAATGTAATTGGATTAAAGCATCCTGCTGCCTTAGGTCAATCCGCAGTGGAGACGTGGAAGGAATTTTGGCCAGAAGTGGGAGAAATGCTTCACGCTATTTTACGTGATGGAGAATCCTTCCAGTTGGAAAACAGGCCGTTTGAGATGAACAGAACCGGCACGCCCGAAATGTGTTATTTCACTATTTCCTGCAGCCCGATATTCGATTCAGCGAATACTGTGAAAGGAATTTTCGCCACAGTTGTAGAAACGACTGAAATAAAGTCTACAGAAAGGCAGCGCAGAAAGCAGGCTGAGGAAAATGAAATTCGCCTGCGCATGGTGATTCAATCTACCCATATCGGAACGTGGGACTATTATCCCCTGACGGGAGAACTCAACTGGTCTGACGAATGCAAAAAAATTTATGCTATTCCGGAACGCACCAATCTTGACTTTGAAACTTTTGCGAAACAGATTCATGAGGAGGATCGCACGTTCGTCAATCATGAAATCCAGAAATCAATGCTGCCGGAGGGCGATGGAAATTATGATATTCAGTATCGCATTTTACGATTTGGCAGCGAGGAGATACGATGGATACGCGCACAGGGAAAAGTTTTCTTTAATGATGAAAAACAGCCGGAACGTTTCATCGGGACAGTAGTCGACATTACCGAACAGCGAAATATTGAAGAAGTATTGAAGGAGAACGAACTGAAATCCCGCCTGGCCATGGAAGCTTCAGGTATGGGATCGTTTGTGTGGGAGGTACCAAAATCAAATTTTCAATTCTCTGCCACGCTGGCTGAGATGTTCGGATACAAGGATGTTTCTGGTCTGCGCCAGCAGGATTTTACAGACCGGATTCATCCGGATGACAGAGAAACGCGCCTGAAGGCCCATCAACGTGCATTTGAAACGGGCACTTTATTTTATGAAGCACGCGTTGTGTGGCCTGATGAAAGCATTCATTGGATTCGGCTCAACGGGAAATTACTGTACGATAACAAGGGGCTACCCAGCCAGATGTTTGGGACAACTCAGGATATTACCCGCCAGAAAGCAGAGGAGAGAGAACTTGAAAAGCTGGTGAATGAACGAACTCTTTCTCTCGAGAGAAATAACCGCGCACTTAAACGAAGCGAAGAACAATATCACCGGGTAATAGCCGAAGTCCAGGATTATGCCATCATTTTACTTGATCCGAATGGTATTATTCGAACGTGGAATAAAGGCGCTGAAAAAATTAAAGGATATAGTGAAGCTGAAATAGTGGGAAAACACTTTAGCGTATTTTATTTACCGGAAGATCAGGAGCGTAAACTTCCACATCAACTCATTACTGAAGCAGAACGGAGTGGTCGTGCTATACATGAAGGCTGGCGCGTGCGAAAGGATGGAAGTCGGTTCTGGGGCAGTATCACCATCACGGCATTGCACAATGCCAAGGATGAGATTATCGGATTTTCTAAAGTGACCCGCGACTTAACCGATAAAAAGAATGCGGAAGATCAGTTGCTTGAATACACCCGACAGCTGGAAGTTAAAAACAAAGAGCTTGAGCAATTTGCATATGTGGCCTCACATGATCTACAGGAACCGTTACGAAAAATTCAAACGTTCTCGGGAATTATTCAGCAAAAAAATAGTAGCGAAGAAGCGGTTGCGAAGTATTTAAGTAAGATTGATATCGCTGCTTTACGGTTGAGCCAATTGGTTAAATCCCTGTTGGACTATAGCAGGCTTTCGAATGTAAACCTGTATGAAGACAGTGTTGATTTAAACCTGGTACTGGAAAACGTTAAAAATGATTTTGAATTGGTCATTGAAGAAAAGAAGGTACAGATCATCAGCACACCTCTGCCGACTATTAAAGGTATGACGATCCAGCTGGGACAATTGTTTGCCAACCTGATCGGCAACGCCATCAAGTTCAGCAAGGACATTCCAGTTATACATATTGCACACAGGAGCGTGCCGAAAAAAGAAGTAAAAAACAATCCTGGAAATTTAGGACATGATGTGTATGCTGAAATTTCATTCCGCGACAATGGAATAGGCTTTGAACAAAAATTTGAAAGTAAAATATTCACCATTTTTCAACGGCTGCACGCCCGGCACGAATTTGAGGGAACAGGTATCGGTCTGGCATTGTGCAAAAGGATTATGCTTCACCATGATGGGTACATTACCTGTGAAAGCAGCCCCGGAAAAGGGGCTACGTTTTATCTCTACTTTCCTGATGAGATTGTGAGTAAATAAAGTGTCTCGCAATTTGGATGAATTGAATCATCGTACAGAAATCCTTCCTTCAACACCTTCCTCTATTGTGTTCCCCGTAATAGCAGAAGCTAAAATCTTGACCATCGAAATAAGCTTTCCGTCTTTGGTGTCCCAATAGAAACCTTCTTCAGGTGTAACTTTAATGATGGTAATTCTTGGATCATCTTTTCCATCGAACCAGGCTTTGGTCATTTCATTCCAATACTTGTCGATCTTTTCGCGATCGCGGGAAATGCTGGCCTTGCCATACACCGACAAGAATTCGTAGTTAGAAGTATTGCTGATAAATAATTGTACCCTTGGGTCGTTTGCAATTTCCTGGTTTTTGTCGCTGTCACCGGGACTTAAAAACCAGAAGTTTCCCTGGTCGCATACTTCCTGTACGTGCATGGGCCGCGTTGTAAGCGGGACCTGGGTTAAGCGTGTAGTAAAGAGACAGGTTGAGTCGTGGTCAACCAGTTCCTTGAATTTATCGATCGCCTCTTCCTGCGTGAGGTTCTTGATCTGTGATGCATTATTTTTCATAATCAATTAGTTTTAGTATTGATCTCGTCAAATAACATTCCAACAGAGACAGTTGATTTTGTTTAACATTACGCGTCATGAGGTGCCTACAGCCCGCTTGTTCCTCAACAAATCATCCAGAGCTGCTCTACACGTGTGGAGTTATTTACTCGCTCCTGCAAAAATCAATTGTATTTAATTCGTGCATTCGTGGCAATCCTTCTTAAATCATTTTTTGTTTGCATATTTTTATTCACTCTTCTGCCGTTAGAAATAAGATACACACTGTAATAATTAATTTGTTTGTTTATGAAGAACTTTAAAGTCATCACCATCATATTCGTATTTCTTATTGCTATACCTGCTACCAGTATTCTGGCCCAACACAGGAAAGCGCCAAAGACGAGCTCAGGGCGAGCTGCCTATGGTTATCCATCGGAATCTAAATCGAAGAAAAAGCATAAGAAAAAGAGCAAATCTTACAGAGCAAAGGCAAAAGCGAAACAGCCAATGGACCGGGAGAAAAAAAATCCCTGGGCAAGCTGAGTACGCACAACCTATTTGATGAAAAGAGTTGAAATAATCTTTCTGTAGAATTTGTCTTCAATTTGGAATTTTCTCAAGAAGCAGAATGGCGTTCTTGATCCGGAAATTTATGTATGCCCTCAGTCTTCTAAGACTTCGTCCAATTTAAGTCTGTTTTTTGCTGGGAACTGTTACTGCGTAGCTTGTATTACGGAATAAAAAAGAGCCTTACCATCTATTCCCTGAATACCTGCAATACCCACTTTTCCTGCTAACCCCAGCTTGGATTCACTCGCTGCTCCTGTACCTCGCTGACCGGGAACGCCACCCTCTCCTCCAATGCCTTTATATCCACCCCGATTGTAAAGACTAATCTTGCTGCTTAGCTCTGTTGCCGTGAGGGAATTAATGATGGTTAGGTTTCCCCCTGATCCTGCTGCTCCACCGTTACCTCCTGCACCTCCGTTACCTCCATTCGAAACGCAATGTCCGACACTGTTGCTGCCCTGGCTCCCATCGCCTCCCGTGCCTCCATCGCCACCGTTGCCACCAGCAAGATTAATGATTAACATGGCTTGGATAGTCAGTATGTTAACGTCAAGAATAAGGTTCTTGCCAGCGGCTCCGGCAGATCCGGGCTTTCCATCCTCACCGTGTCGCCCATGCTTACACGCCCCTTCAGGCTGAGCAGCCGTTCTGCCATTTCTGCCATTTACTCCTTTATCACCGAGGCCCATTATCCGAACCCGCGTGCCCATTACTATGTGGCGGGCCTTTATTAAACTGCTTGGTTTTGTAAGAATAATTTTGGCTGAATCGCCTATTATCAATTCGTCAACAACAAGCGTATCCTTTTCCAGTTTAAATTCTCCTTTTTTTGGTATTTCCAACCGGGCTTGAGCAAAAGAAGTCCCCAAAAGACCCAGGCAAATGATGATGATTAGCGTGAGAATGATGAATAAGCGAAAAAGAATTAACGCATTTAACTTCCGGCTTTGGGTAACAGAAGTAATGGTGTAAGAGGATTTCATGATGAGGGTTTTAATCATATAAAGCTAGATCGCTGACCACTTCTGCATAGCGAAAGCTAAGGAAGATAATTGCAGAAGTAGGATTTTTCGAATTCGAAGCGAAAAATGATCTCCCTATTCCACATTTGGTTTATGGGGCTGACCAGGAGTTTTATTGCTGCAACTGAATGATAATAAAGGAATTACAACTGAATTTTCCCTGAAGAGACTGCGTAATGAAAGTTGAAAACGCAGGCATTTTATTTTCTCCATGTTTGTACCATTTGAATGCGATCAGCACTTTATGCAAATCGTTTTGCTTCTGCATTTCATTTTTCATTCCTATAGACATGGTAAAGTGACTATTAAAGCATCACCTTTATGGGAGCAAATGCCGTTAATAGAGACACAGTATATCCATTTAGCTTGATCAAAACATAATGACGAAGTATTACGATATCAACGGGAATTACAAAGCGTATTGCAATGACGATAAACATCTCTTTAATGAAGCCGGTGTACACATCGGTTCTTTCTCCAATGGCTTTCTTTATGACCCCAAAGGAATAGCGGTGGGTCATGTAAAAGGGAAACAGATACTCAGTAAAAGTGGTCAGCCTCTTTATTACACCAAGTAATACGTTTACCATTTCATTTCACCTTTCTTTTTTACTGATCCGTTCATGATACACTTTGAGGGCTGCCTCATAATTGAATCCTGACACGCTTTGCTGTGCTTGCTCCGGCTTATTGGATCACTAATCTTTTTAAGGTTACCTCCTTACCATTTCGATCTTCCTGCATTCTGTCCTCTTGATCACCCGATGAAATCAGCAGAACAGCATCTACCCCAAGCATCACTTGCTCAAGAGAAGATATAGTGGCATAATCACCGAGAAAGGTATTAAACCCTTTGGAATCAAATTCTGTTCTTTTTCCTTCTTTGCGGGTAATGATTGAAATTTGGTTTGAAGGAATTTTCTTTAACAGTGTTTCAATTACAGCACTGCCTAAAATTCCAGTTGCCTCTGTTACTAATATTTTATCATGTCTTTTTTTGGTTGATGCAAAGGTTACTATCAACTAAAAAAGAAATGTATTCAAATTTATCCTTGTACAAGTCAAATCTGATATTCTTACTATTCAATGTTTTTTTTATTTCACATACTCCCCATCAGAGTCACTCGAAGATGACTGATGGGGAGTATAGTAGCCCCAATCAATACATTAACGATGAGGGACCTGTTGCCAATTAATTTACATTGCGGCAAATACGATTTCTCACCAACATCTCACTGATGAAGCAACTATGAAAACACTCTTGATTACCCTGGAAGGTTTAGAAAAGTTAAAAGCTGAGTTGGATCATCTGTGGCGCGTTGAACGGCCAGACACCACACAAAAGGTAACGTGGGCCGCAAGCCTTGGGGATCGTTCTGAAAATGCAGATTATCATTACAATAAAAAGCGCCTGCGCGAACTTGACAAGCGCATACTCTATTTAAGAAAATGTATTGACGATTTGAAAGTCGTGAACTATTCCCCCTTCCAGGAAGGTAAAGTAATGTTTGGAGCCTGGGTGGAAATTGAAAATGATAAGGGGAAACAAATACGATTCCGTATTGTAGGTCCCGAAGAAATTATCAACACCAAAAACTATATCTCTATGGATTCACCGATGGCGCAGGCGCTGATAAATAAAGAAGTGGGTGATGAAGCAACAGTGAAAACTGGTGCGGGTGAGTTTGTTTGGCGTGTGACCAAAATTGAGTATCAGAAATAACTTTGGTGTGTTGTAAATAGTCTATAATTTTATTTTGGTCTGTGAAGACACAGACCAGGAACTAGTCCACGTGTTTGCGAGGAAGCATGGAGCGTTTCGCGGAGTGCTGACGTGGCAACCCCTAGCAATGAAATACGAACGAACGAGACATTGTGGTGTAAACCTAATATAGTGTACCACTGTCTTTACTAGTGCACTTCGTAGTGGGGGGATTGCTTCACTCCATTGCACATCCCACGCTTCAGTTCGCAAATGCGGACTAGCTCGGGGAGTTATGCCATAGCGTCATTTACGATCTCGAGCCTATAGCCTTTGCCATGTACATTTGTTACGCGCAGATCAGGATCATCGCTTAATTTTTTCCTAAGCTTTGATATGAACATATCAAGGCTGCGACCGGTGATAACACCTTCATCGGTCCATACTTCCTGAATGAGTTCTTCGCGTAATGTAAGCCGCCCGATATTTCTATTGAGTAGCGTCAATATTCTGCATTCCTTATCGGTCAATGAAATTGTTTCTTCGCCTATTTTCAAACTCTGGTGGGTGGTGTCGAATACAAATCTTCCTATTGTAAGAAGCGGATTGTTTTCATTTTGAGTAGAAGTATTCTGTTCTACCTGTGGCTTTGATTTTTTAGATTCAAGGTTCCTGCTGATCAATACAACGGCCAACATCGATAGAATAATGCTGATCGTCATAGCAATTTGTGAATTGAGAACAGCGGGGCGAGGAAAATCGGCAAAAGCAATTTCAATAGTGTAGCACGCTTTCGGTTGACTTCTGCCACGACAAGCGATAATGTTGTTGACTGGAGGATTAATTTCAAATCCATACACAATAGCAGGGTTATAGCACTCGTGAACCGTAACGGTGTATCTGGATAATCCTGTTTTGTCAAGACTCCGCTGAACAATGGCAACTAATGTGTCGGGTTGAAATACGAACTCGTTTTTAAATTCAAGCAAAAACACACCGCTGGATTTTTCGATAACAGGACGAACCACCGAAGTTGAGTCACCGGCCCGAAGAAGCAAATTATGCGCGATGGCACGCATGGCTATATTCACTCGTTTCGAAATTATTTCACCTTCCGACTTGTCAGTAACGAAAGCGGTCAAAAAGAAAATAACGCAAAGCGAAACTACGATTGCAGCGAAAAGTCTAAGTCCGGTGCGTCTGAAGGCCCTGCTGAAAGAATTTACATTCATTTACATTGTTTTTACAAACTGTTTACACTTGCCGATACCTTCGATGCGTACGTTTGATTTCACAAACCCAAAGTTACTTTTTTATGAAACATTTAAAAAAATCGTACATCCTGTTGATACTACTAACGGTAATTATTGGATCACGGACATTTGCCCAGGATTATTGCGGATTGAATTTTTTAACTCAAACACAAAATTCATCTCGGGCAAATGAGGTAATGCAAAACAATGAATATACCAGTACGGGCTATGAAAAGGGAAATTTTTATTGTAATCCCCTCATGTTGAATGGAAAGTCGTTAGACTACGATGCATTTAACGTGAAATCAAAAGGTGAACTGACGGTGATTAAAGGGGCAGTGATAACGGGTATTACAATACAAGTTTCTTTTTATGCCTATCTGAAAAGAGATGGAAATAAAGTTCTTATCCCTGGTAACGAAAGATCCAGTATAGGCCAGACCAAAATAGATCTATCAGCGATTTTACAACATGCGAAACCGGGAGATCAACTTGTCATTGAGCCGGTCCGAAAAGAAGATGGCTATGTAAAAAGAATTTTGAAACTACTTGACGGTTGCTAACCTATGATTTACAATTCTTTTAAGGGCACCTTCATTCGAGTGGATTCTTTCTCATCTATATTTTTACTTTAAATTAAAAAAAATGAAAAAATCATTTGTGTTTATTCCGGCTATCCTCCTGGTATTATTTCTACTAAATTCTTTTGTGCTAAAAGAAAAGGAAGCAAAAAAGAAACCAATAAAAGAGGGCAAATCAGCGGGGATTGTCAACATCATTTTCAAATCTACTGATGGCGGACAAACCTGGCAGGACATTAGCAAAGGGCTGCCTGAAAATTTGGAGAGAGAAGGTATACGGAGAGATGGTTTCTTTGCAAATGACCGTGGGTTCTATTTGCGTGCTGGAAATGGAGTTTATCACAGTGAACCAAATTCCACAACTTCTTTTTGGACAAAAGAGATCTTCCCTGGTAAACAGGCTAACATTGCCCCTGGCAAGAATGGGATATTTGCCTATAATTTCAGGGGTCAATTTTTACAAAAAATAAACGGAACGAGTAATTGGTCGCCCGTGTACAAGAATTTTCAAGAGCAAGCCGTACGCCTAAACGGAACGATAGATTGGATGTACACGAATTTTAAAGAGAAATATGTACGCACCGTTTTTGAAACTGCCGGAGGCACAGTTTTCATCATTTCCAGCAACAGCCTTTTTAGATCAACGAACAATGGACAAACCTGGAAACAAGTGTATGCTGGGGGTTGGGAAATGAAATTGGTAGAGTCAAACGGTGTACTTTTGGCTACCTACAACGAGGGAATATTAAGATCCACCGATGATGGTCAAAACTGGGAGCGTGTGATCAGTGAAGGGGGTGTTGGCATCGCTGTGGAACGTATTGATGGAGGATTTGCTGCTATAGTAAACAACACAATAACCCAAACAAACAGCATACACATTTCAATGGATAGTGGAAAAACCTGGAATGCCATAGGTGAAGACCTCCAGCCCTCCGGGAGTAGTTTATTAATGAAAAAAATAGGCTTACTTCAATCTTCATCGGATATTTTATCAATCAAACAAATGGGTAAATATTTATTATGTGGTCGCTCAGATGGCATATTCCGATCATCTGACATGGGCAAAACATGGCAACAACTATTACTTCCTCCTACAGAAAATTATGGCTTCAATTTATCTGTTTCGGGCAACGTGATCTATATCATGCCATATAAAGGATGTTGAAAAACTCCAAACTCAGAAATAATCTGTATTGCTGATTTTAAAATCATTTCTCAATTATTATTAATCAATATCATCTTAGTATGAACAACTCGATATCACTCGCTTATTTAATTTTAATTATTGCCCCTTTGTTCTCCGCTTACCGTGGATCGGTAGTAAAGGAAAATAATGCATCGGCAAGCTTCGTATTCCTTAGACATGTTGCGGGTGAAAAATATAGTATTGATACAAAGGAAAGTGTTGTAGCATGGAAAGGTTCAAGTGTTGAGGGGGCGCATACAGGGTACGTCTATATATCAAAAGGAGAATTAATGATTGACAACGGTCAACTTATGGGTGGTACAGTTGAAATAGACATGAGCACAATTGAGGGTGAAGACCACAGGAGTGATAATAACCTTATTAATCACTTAAAAGATCCTGATTTTTTTGACGTTAAAAAATTTCCCATCTCTACATTTGCAATTACTAAGGTTGCATTAGCAGATGGTGAAAATATAAACGTTACAGGTAACCTAACCATTAAAGGTATCACACACGAAGTTACTTTTCCAGCCAAGATGGAAGTTAAGGACGGAATTGTCAAAGCGAATGGCAAGCTGGGCATTGATCGAACACTATGGGATGTCCGTTATAATTCAGGAAAGTTCTATGATAATTTAGCTGATAAAACTATTTCGGATTCCATTGAATTCCATATTAAGATCGTAGCAAAAAAATAAGGTTTTTAAAATTCCTAAGTAATTAGGAAAGAACTTATGAAATACGCACAAGTATATGCTTTTTTCCTGGTGTTTGTTTTTCACACTTCCTGTGGACAAAACCAAACAATCTCACCACAAGATAATACTAGATTAGGATACTCCGAGTCTCAACTTAAAGAGGCGGTCACCACCAAGTGGGTGCCTATGGGTATGGTTCGGCATGTAAGAAAAGCCAGAAACGGAGACATTTTGATTGCTTCTTACATAGGTGTGTCTCGATACGATGGAACATCTTTTACCAATCTAACAGGTAAAATAATTTCGCCCCGCTTCTCCAGCTTCTGGGATGTTTTGGAAGACCGGAAAGAAAATCTTTGGTTCGGTACCGGGGATTCAGGTGTCTATTATTACAATGGAAAATCCCTGCCTACCGGACAGGCAGGCTTTCAGCATTTTACAACAAAGGATGGGC
>JBDTTT010000007.1:0-80904 GCA_039930485.1 Chryseolinea sp. | reverse complement strand
CAGGAAAACTACTTCATTTTAAGATGAGTTCTAAATCATTGTTAAGCGCTGTTTATCATTTGGTTTAAATAATTGCAGGATTGAAGCTTCAACGAAATTCATATACTTTTTAATTGCGCAGAAGATGAGTTGTCGTTACCTTAACAGTCTTACACAACACGCAAATGGAAATCAGAAAATTTGGTTCACAGGGCTTATCCACTTCTCAACTCGGTCTGGGCTGCATGGGCATGTCCGAATTTTATGGACCTGCAGATGATGACGAGTCTATTAAAGTAATTCACCGAGCGATTGAACAGGGTCTTACATTTTTTGATACTGCCGATGCTTACGGACCTCATACCAATGAAGTGTTGGTGGGCAAAGCCATCAAAGGCAAACGCCCACAAGTTACCTTGGCTACGAAGTTTGGAATTGTGCGCGATCCAAAAGATCCGAATGTGCGGGGCTTAAGTGGCAAGCCTGATTATGTAATTTCAGCTTGCGAGGCTAGTTTAAAACGATTGGATGTTGATGTTATTGATGTTTATTATTTACACCGTGTCGATCCCACAACTCCGATAGAAGAAACGGTCACAGCAATGAGTCAGTTAGTTAAATCAGGAAAAATAAAAACAATCGGTCTCTCTGAAGTTTCAGTTTCAACTCTTCGAAGAGCACATCGCATTCATCCCATCACCGCTGTGCAAAGTGAATACTCATTATGGAGTCGTGAACCTGAAGATGAAATGCTGGCCACCTGCAAAGAACTTGGAATTGCTTTTGTTCCATACAGTCCGCTAGGTCGAGGTTTCCTCACCGGGCAAATTAAAAAATTTGATGATCTGGCAGTCGATGACTGGAGAAGAGTTTCACCACGCTTTATGGGCGAAAATTTTCAGAAGAACCTTGATGTTGTGAAGAAACTGGAAGTGCTCGCTTCAAGAAAAGGTTGTACCGCTTCACAACTTGCATTGGCATGGGTCATCGTTCAAGGCGATAATCTTTTCCCCATACCGGGCACAAAGCGCTTTAAGTATCTGGAAGAAAATATTGGTGCACTCAATCTTATTTTAACGAAAGAAGAATTAAAAGAGATTGATACCATTGCACCAAAAAATGTTGCTGCTGGTACACGTTATACTGAAGCAGGAATGAAGATTGTGAACGTGTGATTATGATTATTGAGTTTGCATTATCTCAAAACATAGAATGCTCAATCGACAAAACATTCTCCTTTCTTAGTGATCTCAGGAACATGCCGCGGTGGAATTACTTTATTCAGCGGGTAACAAAAATATCAGAAGGGAAAGTTGAAGTGGGAACCATCTACGAACAAAAACGCTCCCGCGATAAATTTTTGGTGAAGGTTGTTGAATTTACTCCTCCACATAAAGCGATGTTCCAATTGCAACCTCCGGGTCCGGATTTATTAATTGGTTTTAGTTTGATCGAAAAAGAAGGACAGACCCATGTACAATACAATTGGAAGTTAGATGTTCAGTACTATTTAGTATTGAAATATATTCCGACAGGTGCATTCAAAAACTGGATACTTTCGGTTATTGAAAAACAGATCCTGACAAAAACTAAACCTGCAGTCGAGCAGAACTTTGCCAAACTCAAAACACTATTAGAAACGGGCGAGGTTGTCCTCCAGGATGGAAGAAAAATGAAGTTGAATAATTAGCTAATTAATCAACAAAACTTCGACTATGAAAAATCTGTATCCTGCATCCGGAGGAGAGAAGGCTCATGAAAATCTTTTTGGGCGTTTTCGGACAGTAATCTCCTCTGTACTTGGCTATGAAGGAAGCATAGCCTGGTATTCTAATTATCCGTTTAGAAATAACTATTCAAAATCATGCAACCTCTCTGTTTCTGCTGGCGTCTATATAGAATAAATCCTTTACTATGAAAACCATCATAACATTGCTAAGCTTCATCTTGCTTTCCGTTACACTATCAAATGCACAGGAAGCGAAGTATTCATTTTCTGAAAGTTTTAAACTCACCAGTCCCACTCAAGTATCCGTGTCCTCCTCTGATGGAAACATTGAGGCCGTTGCTGTCGAGGGACAAAAAGCAGATGTCTTTTATATCGTAACCAAGAATAATAAAGTACTAAATATCAGTCGTGCTGAATTAGAGAAAGAAGTTACATTAGAAGTCATTCAGGTGAACAACAGTTTAAGCATTGTTGTAAAGTATAAGGACGAGTACAATAAATTCAGTTGGAAAGACAAGATGGTGGTCAATTTTCGATTACAATTACCTAAGGACGCTGCCAATGAATTACGTACCTCGGACGGGAATATTTCTATTAAAGGATTTACAAAAGATCAGAAATGCAAAACGAGCGATGGAAATCTTAACATCACTGACATTGTTGGTTCAGTCGTTGCATCAACATCTGATGGCAACATTAATGTTAACAATGTGACCGGCTCCGTGGAGGTGAAATCCAGCGATGGAAATATAGTAATCGACAATGTTAAGGGCGATACCAAAATAGGGACCAGTGATGGCAATCTTGTCTTGAACAATATTTCAGGAAATACAGTTGCTAAAACTTCTGATGGGGATATCAAATTTGAAAACATTGCCGGATCACTTACGGCCAGTACTTCTGATGGGAATGTATCCGGAAACATGCTTGCGTTATCGAAAGAACTAACTGTGAGGACTGGTGACGGAAATATTGCGGTAACCATTCCGGGCAATCTCGGCCTCGATCTTGATATCAAAGGCGAATCACTTGATATTCCTTTAACTAATTTTTCTGGTCGATCAGATGAGAATGTTATTGTGGGGAAATCAAACGGAGGTGGCATCCCGGTAAACCTTTCTACATCGGGCAACGTGAAGCTATCCTACAAATAGATAGCTGCCTTTATTTATAAAACTCTAAGAATGAAGAGAATGTTTAAGCATCTACTTCGTTCTTAGAGTTTTGCTTTTATAAAGCATTCCGTTGCATTCTTGCCATTAAACATTCTTAAAAGTTGTCCGGCCATTCTACATCCTTCCCAATAAGGTTATTGTTAAAATTCGTTTTGACTTACCTCCTTTCTATTCTTTTAGAATTGCAAAAATTATTGTTCCGGATACATTAATTTTGATTCACTTATAACATCCTTCATTTATATAAATGAAATACATTAAAATATTTTTGCTTTCTCTGATTACGCTGCTTGTGGTCGGAGTTCTCGTTGGATACATCTTGTATCGCAATGCAAACACGGAACTACTTACACTCGATGAAGCTGCACGAAAAAATGCTTCAGGAAGTTTTGTTCAACTATCCGATGGTATTACACATTATGAATTGGCCGGACCTGATAGTGGAAAAGTAGTTGTGCTGGTACATGGGTTCAGTGTTCCCTATTACATTTGGGATAGTACGTTTGTGCACCTGACAAATGCAGGATTCCGTGTATTGCGCTATGATGAATTTGGTCGCGGTTTTTCTGATCGACCTGATAAAGTATATGAAGCTTCATTATATCGAAAGCAATTGTCTGAATTACTTGCTGCACTTAAAATATCATCTGTTCACGCCATTGCCGGTCTCTCCTTTGGCGGACCTGTAGTTTCTGATTTTGTAATAAACAATTCTGCAATGATCAATAAAGTGATTTTAGTAGATCCAGTGTATCCACAGATAGGTCCATCAAAACTTCCGTATCCTGAAAGTGTTATGCGGTACCTCATGGCGCTCTCACCTGATGATGTGGTCAATGGCCAATGGACCGATCTCAAATATCCAGATCGATTTCCGAATTGGAGTGATCAATACAAAGTGCAGATGAAGTACACAGGGTTTCGAAACGCATTAATCTCTACGCGTTTCCATTATAAAGAACCGGATGGGGTAAGGGCCACTTATCGTGAATTAGATTCACTACACAAACCTGTACTCTTAGTCTGGGGCAAGGAAGATAATACTACACCCTTCACTTCAAGCGATTCACTTCGAAAAATATTGCGTGTAGATTTTATGCCTATTGATGATGCAGCTCATTTGCCTCATATGGAAAAGGCACAAGAAGTGAATGATAAAATAATTGTCTTTCTAAAGGCAAATTAATTTCAGAATATATATCATCGTATTTCCACATTGTTTAGTGTGAAGTATTATATCTTAATTTTTCTACAATTGTGTGTAGCAATATAAAATGAGTGTGGAAATTCATTCGCACGATTTAACATTCTACTCTCTTTTAGTATACCATTTACCCTTCTTAAAAGGAAATCCATTACCTCTATTCGTTATCTCATCGGTATCACGTGCATGTTGGTAAAGTTGTTGCCGTTATTATGCAAACAAACAGATAACCCTATGAAAAAAAGTATTTGGTTATTCGCATCTATGTTAACCGTTTTCGTGGCTTGTAAAGACGATGACGCAGATACCCCTAATGCCATTTCTTCAGAAGAAGCCGCAGTGATGGTAGGATCTTCGTTTGCATCAAATTCGTCAGGTGTTTCACTTGTATCAAAAGAAAGCGCTAACAAATCAGAAGATATTCTGGAAGAAAATGCTAATGGAAGAATTGCAACGTGTGGTATTTCTCAAACAATCGATTTATCGGGTGCAAGCCCAGTGGGTGGGACCATTACTTGGAGCTATGATTTCAGTTACAAGTTCAGATTAAATTGTAACACTGAAGAGCTACCAGATAATATTACTGTAGCCTTAACATACAATGGCAATTTTGATGGACCCAAGTTGGCTTTCGAACATTCAGGTTTGAGTGAGTTAGCCCTTACAGGACTTGAAGAATCTGATGACCATTTTGTGCTTGATGGTTCTTATAAGAGAAGCGGCTCGTTTGAAATAAAAGAAGGGGAGAAGGCCGGTAGCAGCAGTATTGAAATCACGCTTACTACTGTAGCGATTGATAAATCAACACATAAGATCACGAGCGGATCATCTTCCTTTTTACTCACGGGTTCAGTTTCCGGGAAAGGCTCCTTTAAATACACTGGTACGGTTGAGTTTAATGGAAATGATACAGCAAAGTTGAAAATTAAAAGCGAAACGTTTCTGCTTAACTTAAATGACGGAAGTGTAACTGCTCAATAAAAATTTGATCACAGGTAGGTAGGGATTGGGCCGCAGAAATGCGGCCTGATTTTTTAACGACTGCCCATTTCCCTTAAAATATATCCATTCAAATTAAATTTCTGGTCGCAAACGGATGCATACTGTGAGAAGATAAAAGAAGCCGTAACTTTGTTCCTTTAAATGGCGCTTAACAATAATTCAGCTTTAATCGATAAAAAACACTGCATGATCTACACAATTTGCCTGCATTATGGCGTTTGTTGAGAGAATGACTTTTCTTTATAATGAATAGTACAGTATCATGAAATATCTAAATCACAACAGTAACACATTGAAATTCTTAAGCAGCCTGTTCCTGTGTTTGATCGTATGCTCTTTAGCCAATGCACAGCAGGATTCTAATGAAAACAAAAGTGTGGTATTATATGATCCCCTACTCTGGAAGCATGAGCTAAAACTCAATGCAGGTCAGCGGGAAAAAATTGAAAAAATAAACCTGGAATTTTACCAGAGCATCTATAAAACAGCGAATGAAAGAACGTCTGATCGTGCAGCTCTTCAATCGAAAGCCAATCAATATTTACAACAACGCAGCCAGGAAATCTGGGACGCCTTTAATCCCAATCAGCGCAGAAAGTGGAAGCGCCTGTGGGATCACTATTCATCATGATGATGTATGTGATTGATTTGTTGTTTTATTCTTACTAATTGGTAAATCAATTATAAACCGGGTTCCTTCATTCAGTTTACTTTCTACAGAAATACTTCCACCCATTGCCTCAACTTGTGTTAATGTCAGGAAAAGGCCAAAGCCCTTGCCCACTACCTGTGGATGAAAGCGTTGATACAGTTTAAAAATTTTATCCTTAGCATACCGCATGTCAATGCCAATACCGTTATCCTCCACGATAATTTTTACTCGCTCATCCGTGATAACAGTAGAACATACAATGTAAACAGGTCTATCAGGACTGGAATATTTTAATGCATTGTGAATAAGGTTGTAAAAAATACTATGGACGTATGGACGTAAACCATCTATATATACTTTTTGAAATTGATTTATATTCACATGACCTCCTACCTTCGTAATTTCATTTGTCAGCATTTCTATCGTTAGCTGCAGTTGCGATTTTAACTCTACTCGTTCGGCCAAATTGCCAAGCCCTTTCCGAATGCTCAACACGCTGCTCAAATCAGAAATCACTTCATCGAGATTATTCACACTTGCCGTCAACAGATCAACCAAATTTTCATCTCCGGTATGAAGAAGATTAACTAATCCCTTTATGCGGGCAACAGGTCCGCGAATATTGTGAGCTGTGATGAAGGCGAACTGTTCCAGCTGGGTATTCTGATCGATTAGTTCCTCATTTAACTTTTGTAATACAGTAGTTCTTTCCTCAACACGTTTTTCCAAAGTTGTCTTAATATTTTCCAATTCAATATTTCGGTGCTCCATCAATTCTGATTGTGCTGATAGTTCTTCGTTTTGCGCAGCAATCTCTTCCTGTTGAATTTGAAGTCTTCTTGTACGCTCTTCAACCAGTTGAGCAAGCACCTTAGCCCGGTTTCGTAGTGTGCGTGTTCTCCACTGATAGGCCAGGAATATACTGGCGAGAAGAAATCCAGCCACAATAAATATAAACCAATCCCTTCGCCACACTGGAGCCTTAATATTTATCGCCACAATCAATCCTTCTTTTTCCCATTCATGAAACGAATTGGCAGCTTTTACATGCAGTGTATAATTACCGGGCGGTATATTAGTGAATTGCAGCCTTCGTTCATTTTCAATAAGGGTCCAGGAATCATCATAACCTTGCAGCATATACTGATAAGAAGTATAAGCAGGGTATGAAAAACCAAGGCTACTTACTTCAATTCCAAAATTTCGTTCGCTCCATGTTAGCTCCATTTTTTTATTCTGAATAATTTCACCTAACGATTGTTGTCTTGCAGTTTGATCTGTTCGATCGCCATTAATGAACAAACCCGTAATGATGCACTTTGGTATTTCACTTTCTATTTGCAACGCTTCTTCCGGACGAAATGCAGTTAGGCCACTAACACCCCCAAAATACATTTTGCCAGAAGTCGACTGATAATAAGCATTCGTATTAAATTCATTTCCTTGCAATCCATGAGTGGTATTAAAATTCCGAATGCAGCGCAATTTTTTTGTATTAAATACAGCAATTCCTTTGTTGGTGCTTAGCCATAAATTGTTTGCACGATCTTCCAGTATTCCATAAATGACTTCGTTTGGTAGTCCATGCTTTTCCGTAAAATTTCTGAATCTTAAATTTTTTTCATCATACAAAGAAAGTCCACCGCCTGAAGTGCCAATCCATACCTTACCTTCAGTGTCTTGGTAAAAACTCTTAATCAAAGCGTTTGGAAGACTACTGGAATCTGCTGCGTTGTTACCAAAATCGCGAATGGTCTGGTATGGATTGGTACTTAGTTGAAGAATGTGCGTGAAACTTTCAGTCCATAAAACATCGTCAAGAAGTTTCATCGTCAGTGTACCCGCTTCGGTTAACCGTTTAATTTGATTCGTCTGCGTATTTAGAAGTATGATACCATGTGTGGTGGCAACAAGAAGTTCATTTGGAGAAAGGTAAAGTAAATCAGTCACTGAAGTTTTCGGATCATCCAGGAGAGAAATACCCGTAAAGAGAATTTCTTTTCCGTTCCACTTCCTTAAACCTTTTGAGGTTGCTATCCACAATCCACCAGTATGGTTGAATAACATTCTGTTGATACGCGTCTTTTGTCTGTTCTTTGAAATGATTTCATAATGTTTCGAGTTATTCAGCTTCAGGTTAATGATATCCAGTCCATCCAATGTAGAAACATATATCTCATTGTCATCCTTTGTAATTACGGATGTAACAAAATTATTGGATAACGATATGGGGGCACCAGGGAAGCTTCCAAAGTAATTAAACACAGAAAACTGCGGACTGTATTTGTTAAGACCCAATCCGTTAGAGCCAATCCAAACTACACCATCTTTTGTCTCAAAAATACACGCCAGATAATCACTTGCCAATGTAAATGGATCTTGTGAAATATACCGAAGTGTTTTAACGTAACGATCCGAAGAGTCAAATACAAGTACCTCCTTTCGCATGACCCACAACTCACCATTCGTCAACTTCAGAATTCGCATTTGATCTTCATCAACATCATCACTAGTTGCAAAAGTGAAGAGTGTTATAAACTGATTCCGTTCATAGTCAAATTTTCGGAGAGACTCTCTGGTCTGCACATAAATTTCATGGGTGCTTTCCATATAATAGAAAGAAATTCTTGACGAAGGATTTAACACTGTGGTGAATTTCGGTTCAGTTGAGGAGCGTACATAAATTGCATACTTGGTAACCAACCATGTATCTTCACTGTCAGTGTTGAAATAACTTTGAACAACCTGATCGTCAAAATCCTGCAGATTTGCTTTTCGTGAAAAATGCCCGGTTAGAAGATTAAAATTCCAAATACCTGCATTGGAACTCAACACCAATATGCTGTCAGATTCCTGATCCAAATCATTCACAACAAAGTTTGCATCCACCTTTCCCCCCAATACTACAGGATAGTTTACAAAGTTATTTTTCTCTGAAACAAAACGGCTTAAGTTGCCGGAAGTGGAGACCCAAAGATTTTGGGACTTATCGATAAACAGCTTGTGAATATCGTTTCTGGGAATGGTCTTTGGATTCTTACTATCATGCAGAAAAGTATAAAACCTATTGCCGTCATATTTATTGAGTCCGTCAAGGGTGGCAACCCAGAGATAGCCGTATTTATCCTGAACAAGCGATTTGACAGACGATTGTGAAAGTCCATCTTCTACAGAAATTCGTTCGAAGCGAACCTCATGTTGACTAAATACAGGGAGAGCAGCAAAAAAAATCAATGCTACTAAAAGACTTTTCATAGGGATCCATTAAGAAAAGCTGCCACCTTTTCGATCTGATCAAGTAATAGGCTGATGAAAAGATAACGATTGAACTAATCATTTCAAAGAAATCAGTCTCTCAACGTTGCATGGTAGTTGGTTCGCCAAAAAAAACAAAACAATTTTAATTGCCCAATGTGTATGCTAATTTCATGTAGCCAACCACCTCTTTGTTCAAGTCTTCCTTAGCGTACATTCTAAAATGATGGTTAAATTGTTTTGAATTGCCCGGTACTTGAGCAATCTTTTGAAAACATAAATTTTCGGGATACGGTTTTTCGAACGGAAAAACCACGTGGATGAAATCTTTTCCGAGTTGGGTAATATATGCAATTCGTTTACGTGGTGTCGCAATACCAATCATGGTTTTGGCCGGATGTAGTTCAATTTTCCCAACCTTTTGGTATTGCTCAACGAAGTGGTGGAACAACGCAAGTGTGTGGTTCGATTTCCCCTGGAGAAAATCGCCTAACACTTTATTCGTTGAAGGTGTTGATTTACTTTTCACAAGTCAATTGCTAAATTCCGGTACCCGACTGAACTAAGTTAATCAAAAGATGAGAATATCATTCTCCTCTATTTTTCAATGCCTATATTTAATTGATCAAAGCCATTTATATGAAACCAATTAAGCTCGTTTTTCTCCTGCTTGTATTAGCCGTTTCTCCCAACACCCTGGCGCAGATGCCCACGTATATTAGCGACATTTTTCCGAAGGGAACGGTATTTCATCAAAACATCGCGTATGCAAATGATACTCTAAAAAAACATTTGCTTGACCTTTATATTCCAGCCAATCCTTCTGCAAATATACCTCTTGTTGTGTGGGTGCATGGCGGAGCATGGATGGTGAACGATAAATATGCCGACATGAGTTATATGACTGGCACTGTAAAAATGTTTATTGAAAAAGGATACGCTTTAGCATCGATCGACTACAGACACAGTACTACTGCAATTTTTCCGGCACAGATCCAGGACTGCAACCAAGCCATTCAATTCTTATATGATCATGCCTCAACATACAAGCTCGACAAAAATAGAATTTCACTAATTGGTTTTTCAGCGGGCGGACATTTGGCTTCGTTGCTTGCGCTGTCCAACAATAGTAACATTCCGGATTTTTACGTCAATAAAAAGAAGCCATCCTTTCAAATTAAGGCAGTGCTTGATTTTTATGGGCCGAGCAACTTACTGCTCTTCTTTTCCACTTCTGATCTTAGGGATATTAAAAATCCAATTGCTACACTGTTGGGGGTTTCTCCTTTAATCAGGCCTGACGTCAGCAACATTGCCAGCCCCGTTACCTATGTCGATAAGAATGATCCGCCCTTTTTCATCGTGCATGGCGAAAAGGATATGGATGTTCCGCGAGCCCAATCCTATTTACTCAAATCCTATCTTGATTTAGTGCAGGTAAAAAGTGAAATAACCATTGTGAAAGATGCGCCTCATTATGGCAAAATGTTTGATAGCGAAGAGATCAGAGCCAAACTATTTACGTTTCTGGAGACCAATATGAAATGATGGAGGTCTGCAAAAAATCATCCTCTCTTCTGATTTAACAAAGTGGCAACGGGGTAAAAAATGAACCTTTTTTATCCGCTAATGTAAAAGGCTTGGTGTAGGCCTTCCCGAATCGTGCGTCATTTGAAAATTATTTCTACTTTGGCTGCCGGTTCGTTATGTTATGACGCAATTCCATCGCCCAACTCAAAACTTTCTACTCGGCAAAAATCAGCCTGTACTTGCATTTGCAGATTATAAATTAGTCGTGCTAACGGCACAGCTCAGCCTACTCACGATTTTCATCTGCCTGCTCTACCTTGTTATTGATCTTCAGAATGGCATTTATGATTCATGGTATTTACAACTTGGAGGAGCTCTTCTCGCGCTACTCAGTTTTATATTAAACAGGAAGGGGTATCACTATTGGGCAAAAGTGTTATTGATCATTGCTGGCGATATTATCGTCTTCTCCTTTTCTATATTAGAGCCAATTGAAATTGGAGTTGGCTTCCTTTTTATTCTTTGTTATATCGTTACTATTGCCGGCTTTGGCTTTGAGCATCGAAGAACTTCCCTGGTGTTAATTGCTTTTACTACTTTATTAATTCTTTCTTCTGTTGTTTTTGAGCTGCACATTATTCCCAGAAGAATATATACTCCTGAATACATAAGCGTCAACCTGATTATTAATTTACTTGTTACATCGATCACCAGTGTGCTGGTGGTTTACTTTCTGGTGACACTCAACTATTATTCAGAAAATTCATTGCGCAAAAATGAAGCTGATTTGAATCAAAAAAACGGAGAGCTTGTGAAAGTAAATAAAGAGCTAGATCGTTTTGTCTACAGCACCTCCCATGATTTACGATCACCCATCAGTTCATTGAGAGGATTAATCAATCTGACAAAATACACCAACGATCCTGTTGAAATAAAATCTTACCTCACCATGATGGAAGGACGATTGATTCGATTGGACAAATTCATCAAAGACATTTCAGACTACTCACGAAACTCAAGACTGCCCTTAAACATCGGAGAAGTAAACATTAAAAGTTTTATTAACGAGGTCCTTGAAAACCTGCAATTCTATCCCGGGGCAGAAAAAATAAAACTAGAGGTAAATGTTCCGAATGAATTAACGATTCAGAGTGATCCAACCCGTATGCAGATTTTATTAGGCAATCTGCTTTCCAATGCCTTTAAATATACGGACCGCGCGAAGGTGAATTCTTTTATCAAAATTAACACGCATAATAATGCAACGCATGTTGACATATCAATACAAGATAATGGTATAGGTATTCATCCTGATTATGTAACAAAAATATTTGAAATGTTTTTTCAAGGCTATGAAAAATCAGATGGTTCCGGACTGGGACTTTATATTGTGAAAGAAACGCTCGAAAAAATTAAAGGAACAATTACAGTAGAGACAGAACTAGAGAAGGGAAGCACCTTTCGTGTTACGTTGCCAAAAGTGATTGAATAATTTTCTCTTTAAGTGAATGACTCAATGGATCATCAATATTTTGAGTTCATTTCTATTTTGCGTGTGTTAATCGATACATCAATATAGCAGCACGCTTCGTCTGCATCGATAGTGTTTTTAAATTTGCTACTTCATTTACCGTATGACCGCCACTGCTTCCTAATCCCAATCCATCCATTGCCATTTCCACGTAAGCAGCAGTGAACGAAATATCAGCAGCACCCGCATCACGAGGATTCACTGCTATCACATTTCCAAATCCAAGATCTCTGCTTACCTGATCAAACATTTTTAACAATTGATTATTTCCGGCAGATGGAGCTAAAGGAGGATATCCAATATCGAATGTAATCTCTGCAGATGTAGCCTGAAGATTTTTTGCCACGATGGCTTTCATTATGTCCTGTGCTTTATATAATTGTTGTAGAGACATCGCGCGAATATCACCTGTCACCACAACTTCCTTTGCAACAATATTATCCTTTCCAGTAGCACTGCCTCCATTTATTTCGTCATTGTGTTCAACGTAGTTTCCTCCGAGAATCACCCCAGGATTGAATGTTAAGTTTGGCTCCGGTGAAAGCTCAATATAAAATTGGTTCAAGATGCGCGCAGCTTCATAGATTGCACCAGCTCCTACTTTTTCTGTAAAGAGCTGGGATGAATGAGCCGGTGTTCCGTTAACTTTCAATTCCCAGCCTGAAGAACTTCTTCGTGAAACAACAGCCGTCTTTGGGTTTCCGGATCCATCTTCAAAACCAATGGCAATGTCTGCGTCTTTCGCAGCTTGAATTAAATCCTTACGTGCAAGATCTAATGGGCGGCCGCTTAATTCTTCATCGCCTGTCATCACTATAATAATGTTCATATCGTTCAATAATCCTGCATCGCGCAATGCGGTTATCGATTGAACAATAACAACATCTCCACCTTTCATGTCTCCCACGCCAGGACCGGATGCCATTGAATCATTTAGCATTTTGAACTGCTGAAAAGGACTTTCTAATTCAAAAACAGTGTCAAGGTGTCCGATAAGTAACAGGGTTTTCCCTTTGCCATAATGTTGAGCTACCAAATGCCCTGCACGTCCAAAAGGTTTTCCGTCTACCCATTTTGTAGTAAACCCAAGTGCATCAAATTTTGATTTAAAAATCTTGCCGACTTTATATACACCTTCAAAATTCATAGAGCCACTGTTGATGTTTACTACTTGCTCTAAAAGTTTTACAGCCTCATTATTATGAAGATCTACAGATGCCTCTATTTTTTTTTCGATTTTAGTAAGCTGTGCATAAGCAGAATATTGAAATGAAAAAAATAGAATAAGGCTAACCAGGTTGACCGTATTCTGTATCCAAAATCTGAATCCTTTATGGCGTATTATAGTTATTGGAATCATAACTCAATTAAGATTGTCCAGGTACTAAGGTATCAAAAATAAAGTATTGATGCTTTTACTGATTTGTGAATCAATACGAAGAACTAAACTTTTTGCTTCTTCTTTCAGTTTATCAAACAACATCATTATTCTTGTCATTACATATGAGCAATACAGCAATTAAAGCAATCAAACCACTTGGTTTTCCGTGGCAAACCCAGGATCCGTTTCTCTTTTGTGTTCATCACGAAGATTTTTACCCGAAAGGAAATGATGTAATGGGACCTGAAGCATCGCTTGCAGGTCGTAACATTGGACAAGATTTTTCACCTAGTCAAAAGTGGCGCATGTATCATGGTGAAAAGGTGCCTGGTTTTCCTGCTCACCCACACCGTGGTTTTGAAACTGTAACTGTTGTTACGAAAGGGCTTGTTGATCATTCCGACTCACTGGGTGCAGCAGGACGGTTTGGTTTTGGCGATGTTCAATGGATGACAGCCGGTAAGGGCGTTCAGCATTGTGAGATGTTTCCATTGTTGAATAAAGAGACAGGCAATCCATTGGAACTGTTTCAAATCTGGCTCAACTTACCTAAAGCAAATAAGTTCGCAGCTCCACATTTCGCTATGCTATGGAACGATACTATTCTAACCTACACTTCAAAAGATATAAATGAAAAAACCACAAACGTGCGTGTTATCGCAGGTAAAATAGAAAATGTAAAAGCACCCAATCCTGCCCCTGACTCATGGGCAGCTGATACTAACAACGAAGTAGCCATATGGACGATTAAGATAGAAGCTGGTGCACAATGGAAATTACCAATAGCTTCTGCGGGAGTAAATCGCTCACTCTATTTCTATCAAGGATCTTCTATCGAGATTGGTGAAAAGAATTTCACCTCGCATCAGGCTATTGAACTTTATGCTGATAAAGAAGTTATTTTAAAAAATGGTGATACTGAAAGTTTCCTGCTCTTGCTACAAGGTAGGCCGATCAGCGAACCGGTCGCACAACACGGACCATTCGTAATGAATACACAAGTGGAAATTCAACAGGCAATGAACGAATATCAAATAACGCACTTTGGCGGATGGCCCTGGCCTAGTTACGAACATGTTCATCCTAGAGAGAAGACCAGGTTCGCAAAATACCCTGATGGAACAGAAGAGGTGAAATGATTTTCATCCATTTGTTCCATCAGGAACTCAATTCGTCTTAGGCCAACTTAGCCCGTGTATTCTTATTTTAAACTTTTTAAATACGACACGCTATCTTTTAGTTTTGGCATTCCTTCCATTTCAACAAAAAAGTTTTTCAGTCCTCCTGTCTTAGCCGCATCAAAAAAATCATTCCAGTCTACCTTTCCTTTTCCTAGTGCCACTTGATCTTCTCCAACACCAGACCAATCCGACAAGTGCGCTGAAATAAAACGGCCCGGATATTTTCTAAAGTAATCAGCGGCTTTATAGCCGGCAATAATTACCCAAACCTGAAATTGCATTTTGATTAATGCAGGATCGAGCTGCTGAAGCAATACATCATAAATCAATTGTCCATCGAGTTTTTCGAATTCCATGTTATGGTTGTGATATCCCATTTGAATTCCGTTCTTCCTTGCCAGTTCTCCTATTTTGTTCAATTCATCGGCTGATCTCTTCCAATCACTTAGTGTAGCATTTTCAGGTAAACCAAAAGCGGATAGTATCATTTGTGAAAGCCCGAGTTCTTTGGCAAAATCCATCCGCTCCTGCCCGTGCTCTTTCAATTCATCAAATCCATAATGACAACTTACGCAGGTCATGCCGGCACCATTAATAATTTTCTTCATCTCTCCGGCTTTTAAATTCTCAAGAGGACCAAAACCATATTTTGAATATCCGGGAGGTGAACACATTTCTAAACTTTGATAACCCAGGCCGGCCATCGTCTTTAATGTGCCAGCAAAATCTTTTGCGAGTTCCTCGCGTATCACCCAGCTTTGAAATCCAATCGGTCCTTTAACTGAGGAAAGATTTTTCGCTTGTAAAAAAGATGGGATGATTGCTGAAGTAAGGGCAAGACCTGCTGCGCCTTTGTAAATAAATTCTCTTCGTGTCAGGTTGTTCATTATATTTTCTTTGTGATGTTAGTTATATAGAAGATGGTTCCCAGCCCTTGCGATATTCCCGCGAAAGGTGTTTGTTAGCATCGGGTATGTTGGTGATTTTCATCGAGGCAGCATCATAATACAATGTCTTGCCTGTGCGCAATGCAACAGCATATAAGTTAATGGCTTCGGTGAGCGGCCATGCATCTCGTAAACTTCCCGGACATTGTTTCCCTGACAGGCAGCCTTCAATAAATTTCTTTGGTATGTATTGCTCTGGTGTATCCTCTTGCTCGACATCTTTCTTGGATTCACCTGTGTGTTTGCCTGAAATAATTTGTGGATTCCCTGCGTGAAAATCTGCTAGAATTTTACCCTGATCACCAATAAACATCATTCCTTCTGGTGGCATTTCTTTCTTTTGTTTATACAACTCTTCAGGCACAGGTGGTCTCATACCTCCGTCATACCAGCAAAGATCAATTGCTGGTCGCGATCCTTTGGCCGGAAATTTAAATCGTACCTGACTTGACATTGGAAATGAAAAATCATTCTTCACCCGAAACGGAACTTCTCCATTCAATCCACACACATGGCTTAAGTTTGGTTCAATGATCGTAGGTGTGTCTAGTTGCAAAGCATTAAACACGGTCCACAAACTATAGTGCCCCATGTCCGCCATTGATCCGCCACCGAAATCATACCATCCACGGAATACCATGTTCGTGTAGTTGGAATGATATGGCCTTTCATGTTCAGGCCCCAGCCATAAATCCCAATCAAGTCCTTTAGGCACTGGCATCGGTTCTGTTGGTAATGTAGAATACTGTGGCCACACGGGTCGGTTTGTCCAGTTGTGTACTTCTTTTAATGTACCAATCGCACCACTGTTGATCCATTCCATGATGGTATCCATCGAGCCATTTGAATCCCAGGCAATCAGATGGGTCGTTGCATTTGATTTTTTAGCCATATCAATCACCTGCTTTCCTTCCATCAATCGATTTGATATTGGTTTATGCATGGTGACGTGTTTGCCGCGCTTCAATGCCGCCATCGCAATAAGGCCATGCAAATGATCGGGCGTCATTATCTTAACAGCATTCAAATCTTTTTCTTTCTCAAACATTTCTCGAAAGTCAGCGTATGCTGAACAACTCTTGAATTTCTCAGCTCCCCGTACTTTTGCATAGTAGGCATCCACAATTTCTTTTCCGTTGTCTCTACCGCCCGGAATTACATTGTCTCCACCTGGATTCCAATTCGGATTTTTTATCCCTTCGCGTATTTGATTTCGCAAATACTCTTTCCCCCAATCGCGATAGCCAACGGCTTCTTTGTTCGGATCGCAAATGGCAACGATTTGAACCTGGGAAGCGGAAAGCAGCGGTACCATTTCGCGAAGCCCTTGTGTACCTGTTCCAATGTATGCAAGTGTTAGTTTATCACTCGGGGCAACAAAATTATTTCCTCCCAGAACATGTCTCGGAACAATGGTAAAAGCAAGTGCCGCAGTGGTCATGCCTCCAATGAACTCTCTTCGGTTAATGGAACGAGTTGAGCTTTTCTTTTTGGTTTTCATACTTTGAAAAGGGATTGGTTGAATAATTCTGATCTTAAGAGTGTGCGATTATAACACCATCAAATTTTTGAAGACCATTCTGCTCCTCACTGCCTCAGATCGAACACAAGCAAAAGTGATTAGAGCAATCTACATAATTCAAAGATGAAAGGCCACATCAATTATTTAGATACAACAAGCCGGATATGAAAGGTGTTCTTGGTTGGCAGGCGGAAAATGCTAGAACACAATTAGCGTGGGGAGAAAATAACAATCCCCCAAAACAACAATTGGATTGTTGTTTTGGGGGATTGAATGATATAGGAAAAAATTATTCCGTTACCTGAAAATCAACAACGAATGGTTCTTCAAGTACATCTAGTTTTCCTAATAACTCACCAAATTTTTTATGTTCAGGATGTGGAAGATATGCATCGCGTGAAGCAGCATCTTTGAAGGTAAGCAAATAAGCATGTGTAAATCCTTTGTTCAGATTTTCGGGACTGTTGTTTACCCCATATTCAAACGAAACAATTCCAGGAATCTTTCCTTTCAGCGCTTTGAATGCCTGTGTTACTTCTTCAATCTGTGCAGGAGTAGCTTTCTCCTTATACTTGAAGATAACAATGTGTTTTACCTGATTTGATTTAATAAACATAAAATTTGCAAATAATGTGAATGCAATGAGTACGCCAATAGACAAGAGGATTTTTGTTTTCATGATAAATGGGTTGTAATCAAAAGTAAGAAGATTGACTCAAATTCAAAGAGCAACATTCATTTTCAATTAACCTATTGCTTAAATTCTATTCCGACCGCAATGATTGTACGGGATTTACAGTAGACGCCCTAAACGACCGATACCCTACCGTAACAAAAGCAATACAGAAAGTGATGAAGAGACCTGTCAAAAATATTATTGGTCCCAGCTCAATCTTATACGCGAATTCTTGCAGCAGCATGTGCATCAAAAATCCTGCTGCAGGTGCAGCCAACGCAAAGCCAATCAGGATGAGTTTTCCAAACTCTTTTGAGAAGAGGAAGAGTATACTTTGCACAGAAGCACCCAATACTTTGCGAACACCAATCTCCTTTGTTTTTTGATTCGCCATAAACGTGACGAGCCCGAATAAGCCAAGGCAACCTATAAAAATGGCAATGAAAGAGAATACATTAAGCAAGGTTGATATCTTACGCTCACCCTTGTACAAATCCCGAATCTGTTCGTCAACAAATTTATAACTGAAAATATATTCCGGATAGGCAGCTTCCCATTTTTCTTGAATAAGGTGAATGGTCTCTTGCATGTCCGATGGATTCAACTTGATTGAAAGGCTTTTGTAATCGCTTATATTATTTAACATCACTACTGGTTCTATCGCTTTTTCAAGTGATTGCGTATTAAAATCTTTCACAACTCCTTTCACTGTCAACTGCTTTCCCCAAAACGAAATTTCCTTACCTACAATTTCATCATTGTTTGAAAAGCCTGCCATCTTCACTAATTTCTCGTTAACAACAAGTCCTGTTGCCGTGTCGAGATCCGTCAACGCTTCACCTGATAAAAGTTGAATACTATACAATCCCAAATAATCTCCATCTATTGGTTTTACTTGTGTGTCGTATTCATCTGCGCTCCCAACCATTTTAAAACCTATTCCAACCACAGCATTAAAAGAAGGAGGAGCATAACCAAGACTGGTCTTCTCAACGCCAGGTAATCGCAAAATCTCATTCTTCAGCGTTCGCATTTTACTGGAGCCATTTTGTCCAATTGGTTCTTCGTGGACAGGAATGGGTATGGTTATGATCGCATCCTTAGCAAAACCAATGTCTTGCTTATGCATGTAATCCATTTGTTGTGTAAGAACAATTGTTCCGATTATGAAGAATTGCGAAATGAAAAACTGTAGCACCACTAATCCTCTTCTCATCGTAAATCCCGAAGAACGATTGCTGTTAATCTGATTTCGAATGGCGAGCGCTGGTTTAAATGCAGAGACAACAATTGCAGGATACAATCCGGCAAACAATGTTACGATGATAGTGAGCACGCCAAGAAATCCCCACACCTTAATATCAGTGAGATTGAGCGTCAATGAAAGTTCCATGAACGAGTTCATAAAGCCCAGTAGGACTTGTGCAACAGCAAGCGATAGGGTTAGTGCGATGATGGTCACTAAAAAGGCCTCTCCCATAAATTTTAAGATCAATTGCTTACGGGTACTTCCTAATACTTTACGAATGCCTACTTCGCGTGTGCGCTTAACCGCTTCTGCTGTAGTGAGGTTTATAAAATTGATGCAAGCGGTTATCAATAGAAAAACAGCAATCACTGCAAAACCAATCTGCGCTGCCTTTGGCAATTTCTTGTTGTAATTAGAGAAGCGGTTATCCGAATGAAGATCGGTTAATGGCTGCATGATAAAAGTATTCTCAGGAATGTCTTTACCACCATTACCAATGTGTGTTTTTACAAAAGCTTCCATGCGTGCCTCAACGTTGGCAACAGACTTATTATCCTTCAAGAGAACATAACAATTATCTGTATCCGAAATACCTGCCCAACCTCTTTCGTCTAATTGCTTTTTTATGGTGATACTCGACAACATGAGGTCAAAGGGCAAATCAGTATTGGTTGGAAAGTCCTCCATTACTGCTGCAATCTTGTATTCAATGTTATTGTATGTTATGAGTTCGTTGATAACATCTTCTTTACTAAAATATTTCAGTGCCCACTTTTTTGAGATGATTGCTTCGTTAGGATCATCCAGTCCTTTGTCAGCTGAACCAATGAGTATTTTGCGATCAAAGATTTTAAAGAACGAAGGCTCCGTAAATACCAAACCTTTTCCTTCTTCGTATTTTTTTACTTGTCCATTTGCTTGTGTAATCGTAATTAAACTTCCTCTTTGAAATGATGTAAACGCTACTTCCTCTGCTTCAGCAAAATCATTTTTAAATGCTTCAGGCAATGCAAACGGAATGCCTTGCGTAAAATTATAACCATCGTTGCCTTTCGATTTCGTCACCACTCTATAAATGCGATCCTTATTTGTATGATAGGTATCGTAACTGGTTCCATGCTTCACTATAAGGAAAAGCACAAGACTTCCTGTAATGCCCAAGGTAAGGCCCACTATATTGATGATGGTGTTTGTCTTTTCTCTCGCCAAATTTCGGAGAGACGTAATGAAATAGTTTCGAATCATCATAAAACAAAAGTTAATGATGACATGATATACAAACACTAAGCCATTAAGAAAACAGCGAAAACAGAGTCTGAGAGAGGTCAGGCAGTTCGATAGTAATTATAATACGTTCGCCTGCGGACAAAATTTATTACCAATTGATCTTGTGTATCCGTTGTTCAAAGTTCTTATGAAATTAATCGGCTTTTGATAATCAACAAAAAAGGAGGACAACATCGGCTGTCGCTCCTCCTTTCTTAGAAAGATCACTAGGTCAAATCAAATTATTTATTCTCTTTCAATGTTACCAGGAAGCTAACAACATCACGAATTTCTTTTTTGGTTAAAAGATAAATCATTGGAGGCATACTTGAAGTTGAGTTGATTCTCTTCACTACATCTGTTTTAAGAATCAATGTGTCTGGCTTATCGCCAATCTTCAAAACAAAACCATTTGGTTTCTCTTCCTGAAGAATGCCGCTGATTTTTTTGTTGTTCTTCAATTCTAATGTAACGCTGCCAAACCGGGGAGCAATTCGTGCACTGGGTTCAATAAGGGCTTCAAGAATTTGCTCACGTGTTAACCGGCTTGCTACTCCATTGAGTCGCGGGCCTGCTGAACCGCCATAGTCATCGAACGAGTGACAGCGAATACATTGTGCAGTTTGATGACTCCAGAAAATCCGACCTCCACGTCCTGGATCTCCTCCCATTAATGCTCCAGCGTACGCTGCCTTCAAAGAATCTGGAGAAGAATTGCTACTCAGTTTTTTAAATCGATCGATTAATACTTTAGAGTGCGTGCTATCAATTGCATCGGCAAGTTCTAGCTGAACTTCTGCTGGAAGTTTTTTTGCTTCTAGTTTAGTAAGCAATTGATCAAATGTTTTCTCTGAGTATTGTAAAGGTAATGTACCCAAAGTAGTAATTGCAGCTTGCTTTTCTTCGACTGTACGCGTATTGATTACATCCGTAAGAAGACTAGCCATGAGTTCTTTTGGAATTTCCATTGTGGTCAACAGATCAAGACCCACTACACGAACACTTTTTTCTTTGTCGGCCAACGCAACTTTAATCGCTAAATCAATCTGTTTATCTTTTATTGCAGCAAGAGCGTTAAGTGCTTCAACCCGAACTTCAGGTGTTGGATCTGTTTTTAAACGCGTCAACAATTGTGCTGAGGCTTTTTCAATTTTCAATTTTCCAGAAGCTTTTGCTGCGTGAAGACGAACCACTGATTCTTTATTTGACAATAACTGAATAAATACATCAGTTGATTTATTCTGCACCGTTGCCAGATCACGCGTGATCACTCCGCGGTAACGTCCATCAACCCGGTCAAGCACGGATGGTTTTGCCCATGTACTCAGTGCGTCAATGGCTTCTGCCCTCATGGCCACTGGACTGCCATCATGTTTCGCATAATTCAAAAGGTTTTGCATGGCTTCATCCGTTCCCACACGCAAGTTTGCGTTGATAGCTCTTCTGACAAAGGCTTCGTTGGTAAAGTTGTAATTGCTCAATGCATTACCTAAGGCTGGCAACGCATCCTTAATAGAGAGATCATCATTGATGGCACGTGCTGCTTCCGTTGCCACAAACTCATCGGCATCATTCAGGAAAACTTTGATACCAGGATTTTGCATTCTTCTCAAAGCAACCACAGCAGCAATACGAACCGCACGCGATGAATTGGTAGACAAAGAAATTACAGGTTCTGGTTTTCCAATTCTTGCTAATGCTAAACTTGCAGCGTGACGAATGTATTCATCAACATCATTGTTGCTTTGGATTAATTCAACAATCGGGTTGATGGCAGGTTCGTATGCAATTCTACCCAATGCCTCAGCCGCGAAGAATCGTGTGCGACTAAATTCGTCTTTCAATAACGGAATTAATTTATCACCTGCTTCTTTATACCGCACGTCTCCAATCCACTTGGCTGCTTGTGCGCGAATTTCAGGATCACTATCGGATAGCAAAGGCAACAACAATTGTGCATGCTTCAAATCTTTTCTTGCAAACTGACTAATTCCCCAGATGGCATGCACCCGTGCTAATTGATTTTCTTTTTGCAAACTGTATTTCGTAAGAATATCCAATCCTTTGTCACTACGTGCAACTAATTCGAATTGTGCTTTTTGTCGCACACGCATGTCAGGATTTTTTAGTTGTTCGCCTACCTTATCATCGTCATAGCTTGAGAAATCAGCTCCTAATAATTCCTGAGTACGCTTGCGTTCGTCTACGTTCGGATTGTTTACATCCAATTTCCAAATGCGTCCATGATCTTTTGTTCCCCATCCTTCGATCCAATCGGCCAAATACAAAGCACCATCAGGACCAAAGTCAATACCCGTTGCTAAAACTCCTCCAAGAATTCTTTTCGATTCAACAAAATCAAATGATGCTCCTTTTGGCTTCAGTTTAAAAGAGTGAATTCCGGATTGCGTTGGATTCCCTACAAACTCTGCAATGAAAAATGAATTCTTGTATTCATCACTCAATGCTGTGCCGGGGTTGTACAACATCCCTGTTGGTCCGTTTACAAAATTCTTAATCGTTGGTAAGATGTAAGCCGCTTGTCCTTCGAAACGTGGCACATACATCTTCTCATCCATCCAAACTTTATAAGTATTGTTATCGGGATCGCGATATTTTCCAAACTGCCAGTTTGTTCTCCATCCAATGTCAGCTCCATTTACTACATATACAATGCGTTCGCTTTCTCCTGGATGATCTCCATCATTATCCTCACTGATCAAATTTCCATATTCATCAAAAACAAACTCGTGTGTGTTTCTATTTCCATAAGCAAATACTTCGAAGTCACTTCCATCCGGGTTTGATCGAACAATTACACCACTGTTGGGATGCTCCCACTTTTGTCCGTCAGGGCCAACTCCATTAAATCCGATATCTCCAATCTGCCAATAAATTTTTCCTTCAGGTCCCACTTCAATACCAGACATACCATGTCCGCTGAAACCAATGTGAATTCCATAACCATGAGAGATCGATGTGGTCTTCTCTGCAATGCCATCTTTATTTTCCTGGATGCGCCATAAGTCAGGGCCAATGTCAACAAATAGATCATTTCCATATTTCAAAACACCTCCAGCAGCATCCGTTACTTCATCATGAAAATCATCTACCACTAACTGCGATTTGTCTGCAACACCATCGCCCGAAGTATCTTCCACTCTATATACATGTTCTTTCTCAACGGTCATGTCTTTCCAATCGTGCGATCCATCACCATTTACATCAGCAAGCCATTCATTTTTCTTGCTGTTCTCAGGAGACAAAATGCGATGAAGAAAGGCACGCTTCTCTTCAATATTGGTAAGTTGAATGGATTCAATTTCCCAATCCTGGTGACTACGAATATCAAACTCTGAATTTTTCTGGCGATTCGTTCGGGTATAATAAATTCTTCCCTGATCATCAATGTCGATTGACACAGGATCAGCTACTAATGAATCAATTCCCCATAGTTTAAGATTAAGCCCTTCTGCGAGTTGAGGTGTAACAGTAGTCTCAATGGATTTTGCAATGGATGCTGTTACAGCTGGATCCATTTGTTTGATTCTTTTATCTGTTACTTTTTGTTCACAACTACTAAAAAGCAACGTTGTGAGGACCGATAAAATTGAGAGAGCAATACTAGTGTTGAAGCGTTTCATTCTGAAGTTTAATTAATTTTTAAAGATAGCAAAACTTAGAAGTGTCCTCCTAACGTTTATTTACAATCGGTCGACTAACCTATCTAAAACTTAGTGAAACTAATGACTGTAAGCAATGGCGCAGATCGCAAAAGATAATTTGAAAATCCAAAAGTCTACAAGCAGATCAGAAAAGATAATTTGAAAATCTAAAAGTCTACAATCGAATTAATAAAATCGATGAATTCATCATTTAAAGGTTTGAATACTTAAGAAAATTAAGTCAACTAAATACGAGAATTGATGAATATGATATTTTCAATCAATTGTAAGTTGAAGCAGAACTCCATATCGATTACTATTCCACTTCTCAGTGTAAGTACCTTCCGTACTATTCACCATAGTTTTACCATAGGTAACGGCTACACCTAAACCGAGCTTTTTTGAAATCCAAAACTCTTTTCCAGCTTTGAGCAAGAGGGAAAACCCATACTTTGTTGACACGTCATTGGAATTGTAACTGTTACCTGTGCTCTGTGAAAATGTAAATTTCCCTGCGCCCAAATTGCCAGTTAAGAAAAAATTACGAGGAGTGTAATGGGTTATTCCACCTCCAATCATAGTTTCACTTAGTGAATAATCATCTGAAACAACCGTTCCATTTATCTGAGGTCCCGCAACCACTTTACCTGTAATGGTGCCGTGGAGAATAATGTTTTTTGTAATTGATCCACCCATTTGAAAGTCAAACTCTACACCAGTACCCGTAATAATAGCAACACTGCCTTGGTTATCGTAACCATTGGAAGTTCCCCATGCAGGGCCAAGACCCATCGAAAAATAAAAACCGCTGTGCGTTCTTCCTTGTGAATAGGAAATTGAAGCAACCAGTAAAAACGAAAAGCCGAGCAAGAATGACTTTTTCATGTTGGTTCAAGTTATATTAAAAATTGTAACTGTATTGTACATCGTTCAATCAATTTTCATTTGCACAGACTCAAATATAATGTTTTACTCTTCTTTCTTTTCATTCAGCGACTCAAAAGCTTCTTCGTTAATTAGTTCTAAAATATCTTCCGTGCTCATTGGCTTTCCCATAGTGATAATCAGTCAGGTGTACCAGTGACTTGATCTTGTCAATATCATACAGTTATCTAATTTTTCTTCTACCTTTTCCGCAACAGAACAAAAGCTGTTGCAACAAGGAATATTGCTGAGACGACCAAAGTCCAAATGTTTAATTTTCTAGACTCCGCGTACATAACATAGTTAGTAATTAAAAACTTCGTAGCCACAGGGTGCCAAAACAACTTATTTCCCGAAACTGAATCAGCATTAGTTTCGACAACTTGCCACGGCATATCTATCGCATTCCTATACTTACCATCTTTGGCAAAACCCATAAAACTTAATCTGCTATTAAAATCTTTTGAAAGCTCTGCCGCATCCTTCTTTGCTTTTTCACGTGGTAACGGAATTTGTAATGAATCTGCCATCTCCATTGCTAAACTCGGATCACCTTTCATTTTATCAATATGATTGTAGATGTAATCTCTTTTGCGGGCCAATGTATCAAACCATCCTTCCTCCATATTATTCTTTTTCAACAGTCTTATAAGAATATCATATTGCTCATTAAAAATTGCCATGTTAGCATACTGATCAACAATTTTTTCATTTAGGGTCTGTAAAAAAACACTGTCTGCTTTCGAAATGCTACTCCCTTCACTGGGCAACCGTTCAATAAACTGAAAGTCTTCTTTGTTAATGTAATCTGTTATCGGAAGCATCTTGAACCGATTGATAGGAGTAAAGGTCTCCGTGTATCGGATGTAGGTATAAAACCATTTGAATTTTCTCTCAAAGGTTGATTTGATTTGAAAAAGAGTATCCGATGAAGAATTTAATTCAACGTTCATCTCTTCAATCGAATTGAAGTGCTTATTAAAGGTGATGTGAAACCTATCCTTATTGTCTTTCTTTTGTTTTGATCGTTCCTCCACAGAAGTAGACCATCCATGCTGAGCGTTAATTCCAAACACATTTTGTTGAACAAGGGAAGAATCTGCTTTTTCAAAAACAATTGTTTTATCAAATGTTCCATCCTCGTAAACTTTTGTCCCTAAGGTCATCGGTCTTTCGCATGATGAGAGGATCATCATTCCGACACCGAGTGCAAGTATCCAATTCATTTTCATATTTACGGAGATTATCTATTTTACTATAAAGTTTTAAAGCGGGAACTCTTTTCGCGCAGGCAAGCAACACTTAATTTAGATTTGCTGAACAAATTTCTGCAAGCCTTTATCGTTCTACTTTTTTCTCTTGCTTTATAACTACTTAATTGATCTTGAAAATTTCTAGCATTGAGGATTGCAGAGTTAAAATCTGAGTTAGAAGAATATTGGTTTGCCTTTACAGGAGATCGTGTTTGCTCAATCGCAAATAAAGAAAACAGGACAAGGGATACTCCGGCCATAACCAGTTTCACTTGTCCCAATTCGATATAGGTTAAAATCCATTCGAATAAATTGAAAGATTGAGCCTGCGATTTATTTATTTCAGACATAATTTTGTTCGTCAATCGAGATGAATGCATCGGCTCAACTGATATTATCGAAATTCGACTTAGCACATTAGTCATAACCTTCATTGATTCGGCCAGCTCCCTACATTGTTCACATTCGCTAATGTGATTAAGAACTTCGTCTCGTTCTTCTCTTGTTAATTCCGTAAATAAATGAATTTGCTGATGCGTTCTTTTACAATTCATAGTATTGTCGATTTAGTGAATTCCTTGTAGTACAGTGTCAGGTCTTCTCTTATTTTCTGCCTGGCGTAATAGAGATTGCTTTTCATTTTTTCAGCAGACATGTGTAATATTTTACAGACCTCATCAACAGAAAGTCCTTCGAGATCACGCAAAACAAAAACAGTTTGTTGCTTGGGCGTTAGTTGTTTTGCCAGATGAGTAACAATCTGAAGCAATTCACGATCCTCTGCTTGCTGTTCATGATTCGATTCATCTGTTACTTGTCTGCTTAATTTCATCTCCACATGCTTCATTTGATTTTTCCTCGATGCTGATTTCAAATAGTCGAGACAATGATTCGTAATAATTTGATATAACCACGTGGTGAGTTTTATACCTTGTTTATACTTTCCTAAGTTCTTCCACAATTTGATAAAGACCTCCTGCGTAATATCCTCAGCATCGGCAGCATTACCCGTAAACCGAAATGCAACGGAGTACGCAAAGCGTTGATGCATCTCAACTAATTTTCGAAAGGCCTGGCTATCGCCACGCTGAACCTTTTCAATTAAATTAAGTTCATCCGAGTATTGCATTTAGGTGTTGGCTATTACTGATACGACAAAATTCTGAGGCGGTCAAATAGAAATTAGGAAGAAAAAGAATAAACCTTGTTAAGGATCACAATATTCAATATCCGATTAATTTTCTGAAGGTCAATGTTATTGAACTGCCGAACTCTATAAAGTGGACATCGTTTAGTCAATGCAACGTCCTTAAATTTCCATACCTTGCGCGTTCAAAGGAAAATTGACATGGAAGTAAAAGACAGTAACGGGAATATATTGAATGATGGCGATTCAGTAACCTTGATTAAGGATCTTAAAGTAAAAGGCTCTTCGCTCAATCTAAAGCGAGGTACCGTTGTAAAGAAAATTAAACTTACGGACAACGAAGATGAGGTGGATTGCAGAATCAACGGATCGAGTATAGTACTCAGAACAGAATTTTTAAAGAAGAGCTAGTCTTAGATTCGTTAGAACAATTTCATTTAAATCAGTTTTCCTCAGATTTGTCAATTATTCGTAGAACTCTCGAAGGGAACCAAAGTAGATGTCATTCCAACCGTCTACAATATCCTCATAATCCTCTTCCGGAATATTAATGTGTTTTAATTCCACGGAAGTGCCTTGCGCATCGGGATGAAGTTTAATCGTGACAATTGATTTTTCGTGCTCAACTGACTCATCACCAAAATACCATTCCTGCACTATTTTTTTGCTGGTTTCAAACTCCAGGTTTTTCCCTACAATACTTCCATCCCAAAGCGAAAATTCTGTGCCGGGTTCAGCAGACATTTCAGCATGGTCCCCTGACCACAGTTGAATAGTGGCTGCAAGCGTAAGTGCCAGATAAACCTCCTCAGGAGGAGCGGGAATGATATAGTATTTCTTAAAATCCTTCATATTCAATTAATAGGGCCAAAGGTAGCGCAACAAATTGCTATAACAACTTGAATAAAATGTGGTTATAATGAAATGCAATAAACCGAAGGGTATAAGGCTCTTTTGCCAGAATAATATTACCTTAAACATTGAAATTATTGCATTCAGAAGACCGTTCTATTACATGTAAATTGAGATTCACCTTAGAAATGACCATTATGAAGACTCCGATTAGATGGATTATTTTACTTCTTCTTTTATGTACAGCTTGTCAGATGGGCAGAATACCCTGCCCCAAAATTAAGGAAGCCAGGCTTCGCACGCATTACCGGCCAACTGCATTTACAGCCAGGGCCAATCAGGAACAAGCTAATGCAGAAACCTATCAACGTAGCAAAGATTCACGCGTAACGATTCAAAATGTTTCGCTTGCCGAATGGGATTGTCCACGCCCCGGCAAGAAAAAGTACCTTCCAAAATCAGTGAAAGAAAACATTCGAAAGAATATGGATAAGATTAATACAGACAACAAAAAAGATTGAACTAAAATGATCACGTAAAATTCTTAGTTAAGGTGTTTTGTATGTTTTTACAACAGCACATTACCACTAAGTTGTAAGACGTATCGTATTAACATGGACTATAAAGCAACACTCACCGGCCTGTATCATCTCTTAGTATTGGCCGATGATAATGTGAATGAAAAGGAGCTCTCCTTCGGCAAGGAAATGCTAAAGGTAGAAGGTATTGATGAGGCTAGCTTTAAGACACAGATGGAGGAGCTGAAAACAAAAGATGGCGCAACCACACTTGCTGAATGTATTGCGGGACTGAAAAAATTAGACAAGAAAAAACAAATCCGATGCCTTGCCTGGCTAAGTGTCATTGCCAACTCCGATGGCTTTATGGATAAAGAAGAGTGGGAGTTAATCTATAAAATTTATCACACCGAACTAGGACTACCGTTAGACGAGATTATGAAAACACAAAAAGAACTAAATGTTCTTATCCATGGAAAATCATTCCAGTCGATTGGGATAAGGGTGAATAAATAGGAGTTTGTAGACATACATCCTTTAAGAGTGAAGCGTCAACTCACCAAGCACAAAAGCGCTTAATCACCAACAACATTTAACTAAGGATAGGTAGAATTTACACAAACCTTCTTTCCACCAACTCCATAAACTCATGAAACTCTTCGCTGTCACGTGGAAAAAGTGAAGGTTGATCTGCTCCCTTGTCGATGATTGAACGCTCATTGATTTTTCGCCAATAAAATTCTTAAATTTGATATAAATCAAAAGCAACATGGGAACTGTGGAGATAAAATCGGACTTGCATAAAATTTTAGATAAAATTGAAAACGAGCAATTGCTTCGTACTGTTTATGATTTCCTTAAACAAAGTGAAAATGCTGAAGAGGGGCAGATATGGAAGACATTGACTGAAGAACAGAAAAGAGAAGTTTACCTATCATACGAAGAATCTCAGGATGACAAAAATCTCATTGACTGGGAGGAAATAAAGAAGAAATTTTGATGCAGGTTTTTGTAACCGCTCGAGCTGAACGGAATTTCGACTCAATTATTGATTATATAAAACATAAATGGGGAGAAAAGACGGCCAGGCAGTTTATTCAAAAAGCAGATAAAACATTTAGTCTCCTCAAAAATTATCCTGCAATGGGTCAAATTGAAAAGGATGACATTAGAGGTTTTCAATTATCCCCTCAAACAAGAATGCTCTACAGAATAAGGGATGAGAAGATTATTATCCTTGCTTTCTTTGACGTTAGACAAGATCCAAAGAAAAAATTCAGTAATCCATAAGCGTTACTTGCTAAATTGATCGAGTCGGAATGCAATACACTCTTGCATATAAATCCTAAGTCTCACGCAAATCTTCTCTCCACCAACTCCATAAACTCATGAAACTCTTCGCTGTCGCGATCCCATGAGGAAGCGTGTTCGTCATCAATGTAGCGAAGTGCAGCCTTCATGTTATCCTGTCTGTCTAAGTGATCAATGGCTTTGCTGAACAATTCAAAGTCGCCATGGAAGAGCACTTTGGTGAACATGAATTTCTGATTGATGGTCAGACTGTCTTTAATCTTCCCGATTTTTTGAAAGTTGGCAACAACAGTAGGCTTCGGTTCACGATTCGATGATTCAGTGATTAGCGGTGCGGCTTGCTTTACAGGTTGTGCCGCTATTGGTTCTGGCCGAGGTGTAATAAGCGGAGGTGCAGGTGCAACTTCTTTGATCCTAACTTCCGGAGCTTTCACCTCGGGTTGTTTTAGTTCTGGCATCGCGATAGGTGCAGTCTCTTCATCCTTCGAAACATAAAAGCGATTGGGTTCCAATGGAGAAACGGAAGAGAATTTTTCAATGTATTCGTCTACATCTTCCGGATTGAAATTCACCTCTTCCAATATCTGATCTAAAATGGCAAAGGCTTCGTTGCCTGAAATTTCTTTCACTCCTTTTTCTTCGAGCTTCTGCAACATCCGCTCCAGCGGCTCTTTATTCACTTTCAAATATTTTATCTCTTCGCGAAAAGGTGCTACTTCCAGCTTGTTATTTTTTCCGGTGACGATCATGGAAAAGAAATCGTACGGATCAAAGATGACCAAAAGGGTTTGACTAACGGCCTTCTTCAGCAGCGGAGCAAAATACAATTGATCAATGGAAATATTATTGGAGAGCGTGCCCATAAAACTCTCTAGAGCTTCCTTTACATCGGGGTGTTCAAAATCAAAGTAGGGACTTTTAAATTTCTTAGTGTCGTCCTTCCAGGTCTTAAACAACTCGCGAATAATGAAAAGATTGGCTTGCTGAATATTGCAGAGCGATAAAATTTCTTTACCGGTGATCTTGTCTTTCGAAGCGAAAAATTTTTTTAATACCTTGTCGGCATAGGCATCGGCATAGAGGGCAATTGCTTCGAGACTTATCTTTTCGTCCATGTGGTAATCAATATTATGAATGAGGTAATTGTCGCCTAAAGTTAATGCATATTCGTCAATGTCCACAGTCAGCGATAAAAGGTAGGTACTAATACCATGGCAAAAATTACTATTCGAAATCTTAATGCCCGTGAAATTGTTGTTCAGGATTTTTCCAGGCCGGCACTTATTCAATTCGGTCTTCACCAGCTTGATTGGATGCATGCCTGTGGGGGGAAAGGTCGATGTACAACTTGCCGGTTTAAGATTATTGATGGGGCTGACCATATTGCACCCTTAACCAAGGCCGAGGAGCAATATCGGGAACAAGACCTTCTTCAAGATAATGAACGTCTGGCTTGCCAGGCGATTGTATTAGACGATATTGTTATTTCAGTGCCCGATGATTGCAAACTCCCTCATCTTCAGTATTCCGAATAATGCAGGGCTCTAAGTCGGAAAATCCATGTCTATTGTGTAAAGTCTCTTAATTTTGAACCATGTTTATTGAACCAAATCTTGGGGGCAAATCTTCATCGGGGCGCGCAGGCTGGATTGAAGTGATTAGTGGTTGTATGTTCTCAGGCAAAACCGAGGAGCTCATCCGCAGACTTAATCGTGCGCTCATAGCCAAACAAAAAGTAGAGATATTCAAGCCCTCTATTGATAAGCGCTATCATACTGAACAAGTGGTTTCTCACAATGAAAAATCCATTCGCTCAACCCCTGTTCAATTTGCGAACGACATTTTATTATTAGCAGGCGATTGTGATGTAGTGGGTATTGATGAAGCACAGTTTTTTGATGATGCCATTGTAGAAATATGTAATACCCTTGCTAATCAGGGGAAGCGTGTAATTGTTGCAGGTCTTGACATGGACTATGAAGGCAGACCGTTCGGTCCGATGCCGAATCTTTTGGCTGTTGCTGAATTTGTTACAAAAGTTCATGCCATTTGTGCACAAACAGGCGAACTTGCTTCGTTCTCTTTTCGATTAAGTGAACATGAGCAACAAGTAATGCTGGGCGAAAAAAATGAATACGAAGCACGAAGCCGAAAAGCATTTCTGGATGGAATGAAGATTCGGGGGAAATAATTCTAATTATCAATGATCGATTATTCAATGTGCAGATTGTTAATTTATAAAATGATGGGTTCGTTAAGCCGGTGTGTCAGTTATTTATTCTATGGAGTTTTGCTTTCCGTTTTTCTATTCGATACTGTTGAAGCCCAGGAAAATATTCCAATTGATACCTGGCGGGCTCACATTTCATTTCAATCAATTCATAGCGTAGCATTAACCAATACACAGGTTTATGGTGCGGCTGAAAATGGTGTGATGATTTTTAATACTGACGATAATAGTTTAACCGGCTATTCGAAGTTGGATGGATTAAGTTCCTCCGGCATTACCTACATCAGTGCTGATCCGATAACAAAAAAAGTATTGATTGCTTATGGCGATGGCAATCTTGATATCCTTCAGGAAAACACAATCACTAACTTCGATCGATTAAAAAATTCAGAAACCATTCCCGGATCAAAACGAATCAATCACATTTCGTTTCGAAGTTCGTTCGCTTACTTGTCTACAGATTACGGTGTAGTTGTCTTTGATATTACCAAGCAGGAGGTAAAAGAAACCTGGCGCGATTTAGGTGATACTGGTGGAACACTTAAAATTTTTCAAAGCACATTTTTAAACGATAGCATTTTTCTTGCTACTGAAAAGGGTGTGTTGGCAGGAAATTTAAATGACAATTTGTTGGACTTCAATAAATGGAGTCGATTCAATGCTGGAGCATTTAGCGGAAGTATCAAATCAGTTGTGACAAGCAACTCAAAAGTTTATGCAGCTGTCAATTCATCAGGTCTATATCATTTCACAGGCGCGAATTGGACGCAAGAATCTTTTCTTCAAGGTATTTCATTTCAATCGCTCAACGGATCATCAAATAATTTATTCATCGCTACAACAGATGCACTTTGGAAACTAACTACCGGCAATTCATTTACACAAATTCAATCTGATTTGATCTCCTCCCCCTTCATGGCAACAGAAGATGGAAGTGGAAAACTTTGGATTGGCGATGGAGAACACGGATTAGTTTCTGATCGCACTGGAAGTTTTGAAACCTATTTACCAAATGGCCCGGCCAATACACAAACATTCGGAATGAAATTTCACGAAGGTATATTATACGGAGTCGGTGGTGGATACAATAGTTCTTTCGTAGCGTTAGCAAAAAAAGGTAATTACGATTTACTTGAGCGTGGGCTGTGGACAACTCAAGCATCCAGCATGTTGGATGTTACTGACATTGATTTCTCTAATAATAACGAATTCACTTTCACTTCTTCATTTGGTTATGGTATTGAGTCGCGAAACAGTCAAGGTGTTGTACAACGATATGATGAAAGCAATAGTCCGTTGATCAATTTAAATCCTCCGGGAGATTTTGTAAACATAACTGCTATTAAATCTTCATCCAACGGATTATGGGTTGCCAATTATGGAGCAAACAAACCACTTCAACTTTTAAAGCCGGACAATACTTGGGAATCATTTTCCTTTTCAGCAAGCGCTTCGAAATATCCAACTGAGCTAGAGGTAGATGTTTACAATCAAGTGTGGATGATTGCTAATCCAGATCAGGGCGGTGGCATTATTGTTTTTAACAAAGAAGAAAATAAATCAGCCTACCTTACTGAAGTTGCAGGATCAGGTGGATTACCTAGCAGAAATGTTCGTTCGATCGCGATGGATCGTGATGGCTATGTTTGGGTTGGTACAGATATCGGTGTTGCCTATTTTATCGATCCATTCGATTTATTCACTCCTGGTGTTAATGCTATCAAACCCATTTTCGAAAACCGATTTCTGTTAAAAGACGATAAGGTAACAGCACTTGCTGTTGATGGCGGAAATAGAAAGTGGATGGGTACAGAACGAGGCGTTTGGCTTTTCGATGCTACCGGTGAAACACTCATTCATAATTTCACAGCTGAAAATAGTCCGCTACTCTCTAATGTAATCCGGGCAATTGAGCTTGATGACAAAACGGGTGAAGTATTCTTTTCGACAAATAAAGGTGTCATCTCCTATCGATCCGATGCAACAGTTGGTACTGATGCTTTTGAAACCGTAAAAATATTTCCAAATCCTGTTACATCAGAGTTTACAGGCACAGTTGGCATAAGTGGATTGGCAAACGATGCTATCGTAAAGATCACCGACATTAGCGGAAAATTAATCTGGCAAACAAAAGCCAATGGTGGCACAGCAACGTGGAATGTTCGTGACTACAATGGCAGACATGCTGCTACAGGAATGTACATTGTATTTAGTGCAACAGAAGATGGTGGAGAAAGTGCAGTTGGGAAGATTGCTGTGATTGAGTGATCGGTTGAAACGTAGATTCTTCAAAGAAAATAAAATATTGAAAATAAAGTTGCCACGAATGCACGAATAAATCCTATTCGTGCATTCGTGGCAATCCTAATCACAAACTCTTGCTACACAAAACACGCGGCATTGTTTTCAGGTTTACAAAATATGGTGAGACTTCCATCATTGTAAACATCTTCACCGAACTCTTCGGTCTGCAAGCATATATCGTGAATGGCGTTCGCTCTAAATCAGCAAAAAGCAAAATTGCATTGTACCAACCACTCACTCTACTCGACATGGTAGTATATTATCGTGAGCATGCACACATCAATCGCATAAAAGAAATAAAGTGCTTTCATCCTTATCAAACGCTTTATCAGGATGTACGGAAGTCAGCCGTTTCTATGTTCATTAATGAAATCATGAACAAGACCGTTAAGGAAGAGAGTCATGCGCAAGAGTTAAGTGACTTCCTGGTTGATTCATTGATATCGCTGGACAATCTTTCAACAAGCGTAGAAAATTTTCATTTGATTTTTATGCTTAAGCTTAGTCGCTTGTTAGGCTTTGGTGCCCATCAGGTAAATGAAGTGGTGGGAGGAAGACCAGCCGATATAGAAACCGAAATGATTGTGGAACTACTCGTATCCAGTGACTACGATGCAACTATTCCAATGACCAATGTACTTCGCAGAAAAGTACTTGAACTCTTGCTTCGGTTTTATGCCGATCATGTTGATAATCTTGGAGAGATCAGATCGGTGCAGGTGCTGAAGGATGTGCTTGGGTAACTCTTGATGTTGGTGGTTGTTCTTTAGTCGGGTAATTGTCTCGTGATATTTCTAATACTAATTACAAATAATGCTCTCTAGCTTATCTCCGTTCACACATCTTTGATAGACTTTGCTCTGGAGGAGCAGCCTGTTTGTAGAAACAGAATAACGTTAAAAGAACTGGCTCCAGAGGAGCCACCTATTATTCCGAGTCAGGTGGCTCCTCTGGAGCCAGATGAATATGACTAATGACATTGCTACAAACAGGCTGCTCCTCTTGGGCAAAACTTGCGTCCTTAACAATGGTTTGGGCGAAGAAAGTTGTACGATTCGTACAGGCGCAGACCAGTTGATGGGATGAGGCTTAAATCTCAATGTAAAACATGAAGCGATATTTTTAAATCTGAAGCCCAATCGCATAGCCTGGCCAGATGAAACTATTCAAATCAAAAAATTTACCTGTTGTGATAACGGCACTCTTAATGTGATAGTCTTTGATGACCGCCTCTTCTTCAAGCAAAAAATAATTTACGGAAGCACTCACAAAAAAATACCGTTTACCTTTCCATCTTTTCCCATACTCAACATGAAGTTTGCTTAACAGATTAAAGTCTTGGTCAATTTTCATTTCCTTGTTGAGATGTAAAAACTTTATCCCATAACCGATCATTCTTTTTTCATTTGGTGGGATGGGCTCCATCGATACTTTATTATACAGTATTCTTTCAAAGCCATAGCCAAAACCCCAGGTTTGAAGAGAATGATCATATCCTAAAATCAATGCATTTTGATTGTAGATTTTATAATTGTCATTGTACGGCATTTCCGATCCCATTACATAACTGCAGTTCAAACAATTCCCTGTAGTGTATTCCGCATTTGTTGTAAACAACTCATTATAATAAAGTCGAAAGACAGAACCTCTCGAACCAATATTCAACAACCCGATGGGCGTGCCCATTTTTACATTTTCTTTTGATCCATATTTTTTGAAAAAATTAATCAATCCAATCTGTACACCGCGTGGTTTACCACCAAAATTGATCAATCCAATTTGCACACCATCCATTGCTTTGCTCATATTCAAAAGTCCGAGCTGCAGACTTCTTCCTCTTGTCGGTGGTGTTGATTTTCTTCCATCCATTGAACCGTTTTTATTAATAAGTGCAAGTTGGAGACCTGCTAACTGGCCATGTGTGTAATTTAAAAGTGTAGTGATTTGAAAACCACCCATCGACTCATGGGCGATGTTAAACAAACCTGCGAACTGTAACCCTTGTCCTTGCTCACCCACAACATTACCTATGCCTGCAAACTGTGTTCCTTTAAAATCATAACCGATAAGATTAAATCCTCCAGCGAATTGAATACCCGTAGCATTGTCACGCACATAATTTATTAATCCCGCAACCTGAATTCCTTTGCTGTCCGACTTGAATCCTTCCTTGATGATCAACTCTCGTTCCTCCGACTGTGAAAGATTAACAAAAGCATTCGTACCAACAATATTCGCGATGCCAGCGATTTGTATACCCGTTGAGTTTTTAATGTTAACATTTGAGATAAGACCGATCTCCAATATGCGATTGCCTGCTGATATGCCTCCAAAAAGATTTAATGAAAAACGATTTCGAAAGGAAGCACTGTAAATTCCGTTGGTGCTTATTCCTGGTAAAAGGGAAAATTGAAACAACCGATCGTATTCCCGGATTTTTTTACTTACCTGACTACATCCGACTATCGGAATAAATAAGAATAGAATCCAAAGGCGTGAATGTTTAGGTATGAGGTTCATTTGAATAATGAAGTAGGTAATCGACTATCCTCCCCTCTACCGTTGCCTGATTAATACGTCTTGCAGATCAGGATATTGTGAAACACAATCGATTTAAATGAAACGAGGTCATGCTGGGATGTCCTCTTTAAGCAAATACTTGATGAAGAGAATTTCTCCCCGAACTTTCATAGCATAATGACGGTTTACTTACTTTAGCTTTGATTTAGTAAGCAAACTAAATCGGCTGTCAACTACACTACCAAGATGAATAAACATTACGCGGCTGCTATTTCTGCTTTTGTAATCTGGGGATTTTTCTCCATCCCGTTGCGAGCTTTAAAGGAATTTTCTGCTGGAGAAATCCTCTATTTCAGAATTTTGTTTTCGGCTCTCGTTTTATTGATTATTGTTTTTGGTTTCAAACGAAAAGACATCAAAAAGGATTGGGCGTTCTTCAACGGACTAGCCAAAACAAAACAAAGAGAAGTCATCGGACTTACACTTGCCGGAGGAGCATTACTCACCGTGAACTGGCTTACCTTCATTTACATCGTTAATAATGTTAATATCAAAACAGCTTCTTTCTCGTATTTAATTTGTCCTGTTATCACTGCTGTATTAGGATACGTATTGATCAAAGAACGATTGACTAAACTTCAATGGGCAGCTGTGGCCCTCTGTGCAGTGAGTTGTATTTTAATGGGTATTAACTCAGCATTTGAATTGGGTTATAGTTTCTTAACTGCGTTTACCTATGCTTTGTATCTCATCACACAAAGAAGAAATCAAGGGTTCGATCGTATGGTGATGCTGGGCATTCAAGTACTTTTTTCTTTTCTGATTTTGAATTTCTTCTATGGCCAGCTTATTCATTCTGTTCCTGTGACTTCTGAGTTCTATGCCATCATTATAAGCATTGCCATATTATTTACTGTGCTTCCTTTATTCCTCAATCTCTTCGCGCTCAATAAAATCAACTCGGCAACCATTGGGATTTTAATGTATATCAATCCACTGCTTAATTTCTCAATTGCCTTTGTGGTTTTTAAAGAGACCATTAGTACCATTCAAATCGTTGGGTACTTTATCATCATTGTTGCCTTAGTTCTTTTCAACATTCCGAATTTTGTGAAAATCAAAGCTGCGGTTTCATATCAAAAGTAGAATCGAGGCTGCTCTTTAATGATTCTGTTTTATTATGTGTATCTTAACTTCAGTTATAATTGAAGAATCATGGAAATATTCGTAAAAATTCTGAGCGCTACTCTTATTCTTTTCTCCCTATATATGGGCATCAAACACGGAATAGCCATGGCTCTTGCAAAACCTGAAATGATGGAGATGTTTGGTAAATGGAATATCAATAAAACCGGCATTCAAGTTCTTGGTGTGATTGGATTAATTGCTACCGCGCTCTTACTGTTTCCACAAACTTTTGTCTGGGGAAATCTTATTACCACTGCTATGATTTTATTCATCATGGTTCAGTTTCTAAAAGCAAAAATCTAAAAGGCGTGCTAATTGAATTACCTTTCTTTCTGTTGCCATTGTTGCTTATCTATTTGCAACACCCATTTGCGAAATCAACACATTAATTTTTTATTGAATCTTAATTATATCAACAGGATTCATCCTTCCCGCTTTCCACGAAGAATATCCTGCTGATACAATTACAAGTAAAAATGAAATTGCGGTTACCAAAAGAAATACAAAACTGCTAAGTTCTGTTCGATAGGCAAATTCATCCAGCCATTCTTTCATCAGCCAATATGCAATCGGTAACGAAATTACATTTGCCAAAAATGCAATCTTAATAAAATGACCTACATGTAAGAGCGATATCTGGCGAGCCGTAGCACCCAATACTTTTCGAATACCAAACTCTTTCATTCGCCTTGCTGACATGTAAATAGACAACGAGAAAATTCCGAGGGATGAAATAAGCACGATGATCCATGTACTCATTTGAAGTGCCGTAAATGCTTTCTTCTCTCCCTGATACTGGTTGTTATACAAGTCTTCAATCACACTATAGTCGAGAATAAAGTCGGGTAGGATTTCTTCATACTTTTTTTTGATGGAAGCTATTGTTTGATCTAACGGTCCGTTGATTTTTATGTGAATGCACTGACCTGGCCAATCAGACCACGGTAAGCGCATTACCAAAGGCCCAATCTTTTTATGAAGTGAATAAACATTAAAATCCTTTACCACACCCACCACTGTACCCTCCCATTTTTCACCATCAGTTTCATCATAGCCATAATTTATTCTCTTACCAATGGCATCATCCCAGCCAAACTCACGCACCGCTGTTTCATTTATAATAAAAGCGGCATGTGAATCGGTTGCGATATTTGGATCGAATGATCGCCCCGCTATTAGTGGTATGCCAGACGCCTTGAAAAAGTCATGATCAAAAAATACTTCATTGAGTATCATTCGTTTCATTTCACCACCGATCTCAACTCTATACCAATCTCGATAGTACCCAGCACCTGCAATACGAAAAGTAGAATACGAAACAGCTTCTATTCCGGGCAGCTTTTTAAACTCATCTTTAATTACGGGGATTTTCTCTGACGGAAATCGATCAGGTGTATACACAACAATCATATTATGCCGGTCATAGCCAGGGTTTTTAGCTTGAATGAATTCAACTTGCTGACCTACTATAAGCGTAGCGCTGATACAAATAATGGAAATTGTAAATTGAGCCAGTAAAAGTATTTTACCGACAGAGGAGTTTTTCCCTAAACCACTTCCTGATTTCAAATCATTGATTGGGTTATTCATAGCAAGCTGATACGCGGGGTATGCCGTAGAGAAAATGATGAGTATTGACACAGTTAAGCCGATCAAAATCATGACACGAGTATCAAATAGCATAGCCAAACTAAGGCGGACATCAAGTAATTGCAATACTTGTGGAACTAAAAAGTACAAGAATCCAATACTTAAAATGAGTCCTGAAAAACAAATGAGGCAAGCTTCTATAATGACCTGAAAAGCGATTTGCTTCTTCCTGGCACCTAATACTTTTCGTACTCCTATTTCTTTATTACGATTATGAAAGTCAGCAATGGAGAGGTTAACGTAATTTATACTCGCAATGACAAGAAGGAATAGTGAGAGAGATGAAAAGGCGTACACATAAACAATATTTCCCTTGGCACAAAATTCAGTATAAATGCTTGGTGTCAGATAAATGTCTTTGATTGCAGTTAGTGAAATCGCATATTCTTTTTCAAGACCATCTTCGCTTTTAGTAAGGTGCTTTCGTATGAAGGGTACTGATTTGGCAACAAACTCATTTGGCTTCGTCTTATCATTGAATCGTAAATATAAACTTGCAGATCCATCAACGCCTATACTCCATCCATCCATTGCTACGTCCTGCTCATCACCTAAAGCTCCAAGAGGCAGCAACGCTTTTATTTCCAAATGAGAATTGCTTGGCACATCTTCTATGATGCCAGACACTTCAAAGATTTTGTTGGATCGGTCCACAAATGACAATACCTTATTCATAGGATCTTCATCACCAAAAATTATATTCGCCATTGACTCTGTTAAAACAACAGCGTTTGGATGATTTAGTGAATGCCGATCTCCTTTCAAAAATTTGAACGTTAACACCTGAAATACCGAAGTATCCACTTCTGTGAATCCTTCTAATCGAAAAAGTTTATTGTTGTACTTGATTTGGTATTTGCTCGGGAATCCTACTCTTGCGAACGATTTAACTTCAGGAAATTCTTCCTTTAATGCTGACCCAATTCCTGTAGGGGCGATTGCATACTTCGCCATGTTTCCATTTTCTCTCCACTCAGAGTTTACGCGATAAATATTTTCGTAGTCTTCATGATACCGATCAAACGACAACTGAAAAGAAACATAAATAGCAATGACGAGAAAGCTGAGCAATGCCAACGTAAGACCACCAAGTTTGAATGCAAAGTTAATTTTACTTTTCAGCAGATGTCGGTATGTTGTTTTGAAATAGTTCTGAAACATGGGTATTTGATTTAACTCCACTGAAAATTTATTTCTCAATACAATTCCCAGTCTAAAAAACCGAACTGAATTCCAAATCAATCTTCTCCTCGCTCTCGTCTCTCCAAAATTCTTTACATCCCGATTAAATTTTTGAATGAGGTCGCCTTCGATTTCTTCATAGAGGTGATCGGGACAGAAAATCCGTAAGATTTTAAAAATTCTCTTTGATTCAATATGTTCACTATCCTTACTCACTTCTTAAATTATTTGCAGGATTCGTTAATGAGGTTTTAATCGTTTGAGCGCCTACAGTTACTATCGATATGAAAATCAAAATGAAAACTGGAACAGCGAACAAGTCCCAAGTGATACTTACCTGATAAGCATAATTGCTGAGAATCGCGTTGGCAGCATACCAACTCAGCGGAAGTGCTATAACTCCGGCAAGAATAACCGGTCGTAAAAATTGACGAAGTAATAAGGATAAAATATTGGATACAGTGGCACCAAGTACTTTTCTGATGCTCACTTCTTTCACTCTTCTCAAGGTAACAAAAGAGGCTATTCCCCAAAGACCCATGCACGCTATACCAATTGCCAAAGCTGCAAAGACTAACAACAAGGAATAAAATTTTGATTCAGTCTTGTAGAATGCATCAATATCTTCCACTAGAAATTTCGATTCGTACACACCATCCGGAAAATACTTTTTCCAGGCCACTTCAATATCACCTAACGTGCTTGAGTTTTGAACATACTCCAGTTTGATATTCGCTTGAGTATAAACGGTTGGATCTTGTCTGATTAAGATAGGAGAGATTGCATAATGAAGAGGCTCGCAATTGAAATTAGCTACTACACCTGTAATCTCTGCCTCACTTCCCCACCAGAAATGCTTACCAATAGCTTCCTGAGAGGAGCCGAGATTCAGCTCTTCCAATAATTTCTCATTCACAACTACCTTGCTGACTAATGTATCATCAATAGTGGATTGTTGAGGAATTCGACCACTCAATAATTGAAGACCATAAACCGAATAGAAATTCGCATCACCATAGACAGCACACACACTTTTCCGTTCACTTGTTTCGTCCGTGCTGATTGTGTTCCACCAATGGTCATTGCTTATAGGTGCAGATCGCGAAAGAGAAATCTCTTTTACTCCGGCTATGTTGCGCACTTTATTAACAAAAGCATTTGCCGATTCTTTATCATCAAGAGGTACTTGCAAAATATTTTCCTTTTCTATTCCAAGATCTTTGGAGCGCATGAAGCTGACCTGTCTGGCGATCAATAGAACCGATATTGCGAGAGTGGCTGAAATAGTAAATTGAGAAACGACTAAACCTTGCTGCAACCATGAAGTTTTTGCTGACTTCAATAATTCTAATGGCCTAAATCTGGCGATGACTAGTGAGGGATAAAGTCCTGCAATAATTCCCAATAGAAGTAGTGCGATCAGAAATGAAAATATTATGCTCGGAGATTGCAGGAATTGATAGTCAAGATCTTTATTCAATATTAAGTTAAGGGGTTGCAATAAAAATCTCGCTGTCAAGAAAGATAGCATTCCTGCCACCAGTGTTATCAAGCAAGCTTCAATCAAAAATTGAGTAACTAACTGAATTCGTTTAGCACCTATAACTTTTCGAACACTCACTTCTTTAGCTCGCGTGATTCCTTGAGCAACAGAGAGATTAAGGAAATTGATACAGGCGAGAGAGAGAACAATCACTCCGATTGCGCCAAAAATCCAAAGCCATGATGGGCTGATTGCTTTCACCCATGGGCCTCCACCAAAACGCGAGTCGTCAAGATGTATGTCACGAAGGGCTTGCATTTCAAAACTGCCTCGAATAGTTTTATCAAGCTCTGGTGATGCGTTTATATTTTTGTTTGCAATAGAATTTAATTGCTCTTCAATCTTGTCAGGAGAGGTATTCTCTTCCAGTACAACAAAGGTAGAGGCTTGCAGCTTGGTCCAGGCAAGATTCCCGAAATACCATGTATCACCATTGTTCAAAAAATTCTCATTATCAACGTAAGAAATTAGGATAGTAGCAGGAAGGCTTGTGTTGGAAGGAAAGTCGCGCATCACTCCGGCAACCGTGATATCAAATTCATTTCGATATCGAAATACCTTACCCACCGGATGCTCCTTGCCAAATAATTTTAACGCAGCCGCTTCCGACAAGATTGCCTGATATGGTTTACTCAAAGCCTTACGACCTTCGCCTGCGATCAGATTCACTTTAAAAATGTCGAAGAACTCTGGCTCAGCAATAAGTATATGTTCTTGTTTAAAATGTTTTTCACCATTGATCTCAATTACGCTTCCGAATTGAGGTAAAACTTGCGTAACGTGTTTAAGTCCGGTTGCGTCCTTTCTTAAAGTTTGTGCTAGGGGAATAGGTGTTGCGTAGAGATCAAATTGTTTCTCAGACTCTTTCCATACTGAATTGATTCGATACGTTTGATTCGCATTAACCTGCTCTGAATCAAAACTTAATTCATGATGAATAAATAGAGCAATGAGCAAGCAGGCACTGATTCCCAACGTGAGCCCGAAAACATGAATGAAGGTATTTGTCTTTTGTCTCCGTAAATGTCGAAAGCTAAATTGAATATTGTTTATGATCATACTCATGTGGTTGTTTTCTTTCGGTATTCGTCTTAAAATAATTCCCGGTCTGCTAAATCGGATTACATTCCACACTAATCTTCTCTTTGCTCTCTTCTCTCCAACTGTTCTTGCATCCCGATTAAATTTCTGAATGAGGTCACCTTCGATTTCTTCATAGAGATAATCGGGACAAAACCATCGAAGAAATTTAAATATCCATCCCTTTGTATGGTCATTCATGCTTTAAATTATCTGTAGGGTTACTGAGAACTACCTTTATTACCTGGGAGGCTATTGTGAACACGGAAATCAATACGATCATCGTGATGGGCAATATGTAAAACCACAGACCCATTTCAATGTGGAATGCAAAACCCTGGAGCCACTCACCAATTCCGAAATAGGTAAGTGGTAGTGCAAAGCAGGAAGCCATTATCACGAGCAATAAAAACTCTTTTGTAAGCAGGCCAATTAAATTAATGGTTCCTGCACCAAGAATTTTTCGAATACTAACTTCCTTCACTCGTTGTCGCGTAGTGAACGAAGATAGACCGAATAAACCAAGACCAGAAATGACCACTGCAAGCCCACAGAAGATGCGAAAGAGATTATTCAGTTGCTTGCTATCTGAATATTGACTGGCATAATAGTCTTCCAGAAAAAAATAATCAAATGGGGAATCTGGAAATGTTGCTTTCCAGAGATTGCGAATCGTAGTTACAGACTGCATCAAATTGGACGAGTTAACGCCCTTGCCCAGTTTCATCGAGAGCTGTGGACCACCACCAGCAGAAAAAAGGATAGGCCTCAAATTTCTTTTGACGGATTGAAGGTAATCATCAATGACACCAACCACTAAGCACTTATTTTCTCCCCAATAAAGAAATGTCCCTAATGCTTCTTCAGATTTTTTGAAGCCTAACTTTTCTATGGCTGCTTTATTCAATATTACAGGCTCTACTTTACTTCCGAATTGACCAATCGGAAAATCAGTGGTTACAAAATTTCTTCCAGCAATCAAGTTCAGATTATAACTTGAAATAAAATCAGGATCTACGATGTTGATAGCGGCATTAAACTTAAAGTCCGAGGCTTTATTTTCTTTTGTTATTGAGCCCGCCCAACCAATTTTTTCACCGGGTATTGCACTTGACACAGATGTAGACCGGATGATAGAATTTTCAATCAGTTTTGACTTGAAGGTAACAAGTCTCGTGGTGTAAGTGGAATCAATCATGATCGGGGCTTTTAAGATCATCGTTTTTTTGATGTCAATTCCCAGATCCTGATTTTGCATAAACCAAAACTGTTTGTCAAATGCCATCACCGAGATGGTTAATGAGATTGCACATGTAAATTGGAACACTACCAGTACTTTTCGTAACGCATTTCCTTTCTTACTCCCTAAAAATTTCCCTTTCAGTACCAATGCTGGATTATAGGAGGACATCATTTTAGCCGGATAAAATCCGGAAACAAACACACCCAAGCAGAATAAACTCAAGATGGCAATACCATCTCTATTCAATCCGTTTGCAAAAAGACGATCGAAGGAGACCTGTAAACCTGTCATTTGATGAAAAAGAGGTGAAAGAAAATAGATAAGAACAATTGCCATCATCGCGCTTACCATATTAATGATCACTGATTCAGAAAGGAATTGATTGATCACTTGCGCACGACTTGCCCCAGATACTATTCGAATTCCTACTTCCTTTGCTCTGGATACAGAACGTGCAGTAGCCATATTGATGTAATTGATCCAGGCGATGAATAAAATGAGGATGGCAACCAGTAGAAAGAAATAAACTGACAGAGCGTTGCCTCCAGGTTTGATTTCATCATCAAGATTTGAATAAAGATGAATATCCGTAATAACTTGTAAATCGTATTTGGTTTTTGTTTTTGCAGGAATTTGATTAGGTAAGTTTGTAAAGTAAGCGGCAACCAAATCATCGAGCTTACTTTTAAAATTTTCTTTATTCGCTCCCGGTGCGAATAAAATGTAGGTGTATGCATCGAACGTGGAAAAGTTGGTATTGTGTTCCAAAGAACTTACCGAAAGCAGAATGTCGGCATCGAGATGGGAATCCAAAGGCAAGTCGTCAATTAATCCGGTGACGGTATAATCATGTTCATCGAAACTTCCTTTTAGATGCAATACTTTTCCGATGGGGTCATCCTCTCCGAAATACCGTTTAGCCACTGATGCAGATAACACTGCAGAAAAAGGTTTTTCAAGAGCGGACGATGGTTGGCCTTGTTTCCACGAAAAAGAAAAGATGGTTAAGAACGATTGATCCGCATAGTACAAATTATGTTCATTAAAAACGATTGGGTTAATGCCCTTCTCATATTTTAAAGTAACGTCAAACCAGTAGCGTGTTGACAGCAGTTGTGCTGTTTGGATTACCTCAGGAAAATTTTCTTTTATTGCCGGCCCTAAAAGCCCAGACGAACTTGCACTTTCGGATATTTTTTGATCTCCTTCCAATACCTGTGTTGTAATCCGAAAAATATGGTTTGAATGTTTATTAAATTGATCAAAGTGTCTTTCATAAAAGGTGTACTGAAAAATTAACAAGCACACGGCTAAACTTATCGACAAGCCCAACACGCTGATGGCTGAATACGTCTTGTCTTTGATCAGATGACGCAAGGCTATTTTGAAATAATTACGTATCATATTCAATTGGTTTAGTTCAATCCTAAACTTATTCCGCATCACAATCCCCGGCCTAAAAAACCGAACAGCATTCCAAATCAGTCTTCTCTTTGCCCTCTCCTTTCCAAATAATTTTACATCTCGATTAAACTTCTGAATGAGATCGCCTTCGATTTCCTCATAGAGATGATCTGGACAAATCCATTGAAGAAATCGAAATACATTCGTCACTAATTTTTCACTACTCATATTTCAATGTGTCCGCAGGATTGGTTCTCGCTGTTCGCAGCACTTGAAAACTCATGGTAAAGGATGCTATGAGTAAGATCAAAATCACTGGCAATGCAAAAATCAAAACACCCGGACTAATTTTGTAAGCATATCCCTCAAGCCAGTTCTCTGCAGCGATATAAGCAATAGGTAAAGCAAGAAGCGTTGCGAGTAGCACCAATTTTATAAAGCCGCTGGAGAGCAGTGTCACGATACTGAAAAGCGAAGCACCTAATACTTTTCGAATGCCAATTTCTTTCGTGCGTTGAATCGCCATGTATGATGATAATCCCACAAGACCTAAACATGAAATGATAATGGCGAGTAAAGTAAATACACTAATCACCTTGCCGAAACGATTGTCGTCATTGTATTGATGCTTGAACCTGTCCTCAAGGAAGGTGTATTCGAACGCATTATCTGGGAAGAACTTTAAGAACGCTTCCCGAACATCGGCTATAATTTTTTGCGGCTTGTCTTTGTATGTGTTGTCTAGCTTGATTGAAGTAGACGAGTTGGTACTATAAGCAGGAGCAAAGATCATCGGCTCCATCGGGTTCTTCAATGACTGTTGGTGAAAATTATTCACCACTCCCACGATCGTAATTTTTGTTTTGGAATCTCCCCAAATAATTTGCTTTCCAATTGCATTTTGAGGGCTGTCTATTCCGAGAAGCTTGATAGCATTAAGATTTAAAATGACTGCTTCAATTTTATCAAAATCTATTCTGTGATCTGTCGGCAGAAATTTTCTGCCTGCCAGTATGGCTATGTCATACGTATCAAAAAAGTTATGATCCACACCTTGATGACTCATCGTAAAATGAGCATCAGAAGGTTGATCGCTTAGGCGGATACCAAAACTTCTTCCCAATCGATCACCGGGAAGTCGCCAGGATGTTGTGGCGCTGACGACACCCTTAATTTGAGTAAGCTCATGTTTATATGATTCCACGCGTTGAATAAATGTGGAATCCCAAGCCGTGCGCTCAGGTGCCTGAACAATCAATGTGTTGTGAATATTCACTCCGAGATCCGCTTCATTCATAAAGCGAAGTTGCTTTGAAACGACCAGTGTTCCTGTAATTAATGCGGCTGATGAAGTGAACTGAAACACTACTAAAGATTTTCTTAAGAATTGTCCACGAGAAGATCGCTGAAATTTCCCTTTCAAAACTGTGACTGGATGATAGGATGATAAAACAAATGCAGGATAAAAGCCGGATAGCAGAACACCCGTAATCATTACTGAAACTAAAATCATGGTAGTCGATGCATTCATTTCCGACAGCACCTTCCACCACGAAAGATTTCCATTAATCATTTCGTTGAATGAGGATTGAGAAAGCATTACAATGGCTAGAGCAATCACAAAAGCAAAAAGACTAATGAGTATCGATTCAAACAGAAATTGTTTAATCAATTGTGATCTCAAAGCTCCCATTACTTTTCGTAAGCCCACTTCTTTAGCGCGATCAAGTGCACGCGATGTAGTAAGGTTTATGTAATTGATCCACGCAATGAGCAAAACAAAAACGGCAACAATAACCATGGCCCATACTGCTTTACCACTTGCTGTCTTTGCGAAGTCATACTCATAGTCTGAATACAAGTGTGTATTCTTCATCGGTTGCAAGTAAAATTTTTCAACACTGCCCGAAACTTTGTCACCTTGAAAATAGCGTTGACTGAACTCCGGGAATTTTGCTTCAAGCGTTTTGTAATCCACTCCTGGTTTCAACACGAGATAGTGATACATGTCAGACCAGGTCCAACTATCATCCGCACCATGGTCTTGCGGATAGATCAGTGTAGAATAAGAAACAAGTCCATCAAATTGAAGATGTGAGTTTTCAGGAACATTAGTACAAACTCCTGTTATTTTATAGGGTTGAGTGTCAAGCCCCCAATACACTTCCTTGCCGAGTACGCTCGAATAGTTCTTATCCGGAACGCCAAAGTATTTAATAGCGGTTCTCTCTGTGATTACCATCGTATATCGATCTTTCAAAGCCGTAAGTCTCTCTCCTGCCAGCATGGGGAAACTGAAAACAGAAAGAAAGTGCTCATCAACAAAATGAGAATTCTCTCCTTTGAAAATCTTTTCATCGACCTTAATATTCAGATCGCCTCCTGGCATCAGGCGCGTATACATCTCAATCTCTGGATAATCCTTAGCCATTGTTGGACCAATGGTAGGGTACATGATTGTGCCATGCTGAATTAACTTTCCATTTTGAAATCGATCGTTCGTAACACGATAGGTACGATCCAATTTCTCACTGAATGTATCGTAACTCAATTCAAAACTCACGAATTGAAAGATGAGCAGACACGCTGCCAATCCAATACCCAATCCAAAAATGTTAATAGCCGAAAACACTTTGTTCTTCAGAACATTTCGAAAGGCGATGGTAAAATAGTTTCGAAGCATAATGGTATTGATTAAAGAATATGAAAATGTATTTCGTAAAATAATTTCAGGTCTGAAGAAACAAACGGTATTCCAAATCAATTTTCGCTTCGCTCGTTTCTCGCCAACTGTTCTTATATCCCGATTAAATTTCTGAATGAGATCGCCTTCAATTTCTTCATAGATATGATCCGGACAAAACCATGAGAGGAATTGCACCGTTGCTTTAGAGGGTATCGTATCTCTTTCTTCTTTCATGCCTTCTCTTGAAAAGATTCTGGCTTGATGATGACTTATTCTGTTCTCAAACTCTTTATAGGATTAACGCGCGCGGCTTTATAGATCTGAAGTGTAATGGTGAGCAATGCGAGCAAAAGAATGGATGCTGCTGCTGCAACGATTACCCAAACCGAAAATGAGATCCGGTATTCAAAAGATTGAAGCCACCAATTCATAGCCCACCATGCACCCGGACTAAATATTAATATCCCCCACACAATGGGCTTCAATGAATGACCACTTAATAATCGAATGATATTGAATACCGATCCGCCCATTACTTTGCGAATACCAATTTCTTTTACGCGTGCCTCAATCATGTAGGTTGATAGTCCTAATAATCCGAGGCAACCGATGAAGATGGCAATGCCACTGAATAAAGACGTGATGGTGAGTGTTGCTTTAACGTTCGCAAATTTTCGCGCATACTCTACATCTACAAAGTGATATTCAAACGGATAGTCAGGATTGTATTTTGAAAAGGCTTTGGCAATTGTAGCCAGATTCATTTTTGTAGTTTGCTCCGGATTGAGTCGGATATGAATCACACCAAACATACCATTGTCTCCGCCTTTACTTCCTAACAATACAATGGGCTCAACTTTCTTATAGGGCGAGGTAAGAATAAAATCCTGAACAACACCTACAACATGCCATGGAATACCATTGTCTTCAATTATTTCACCAAGCGGTTCTTTAAAGCCCATCATGTTCACGGCTGATTCATTCAACAGCACAGCAGTAGAATCGGATGGATATTTTCCAAGATTCATATCTCTTCCTTTCAGGATTTTAACACCAGCCGTTGCAGAAATATTTTCGTCAACATAAAATCGCTCTACTTCCGATTTATTTTCAGGGTCTTTTCCGTTCCATTTCATTCCAGAAGTGTTGCTTAGTCTTTCTGTGATGGGAGAACTTGTTCGCGTTACAGAAACTGCTACACCGGATTCAATCAACTCGTTTTTGTAGGCTTGAAAATTTTTAATGAGGTCACCCGTCATAAGCTGGTATACCAAATTGTTTTTAGCGTAACCGGATTCTCTGTTTTGCAAATAAGCAGTCTGCTGATAAATCACAACCGTAGAGGTAATTAACGTAAGAGCAAACCCAAATTGAAATATCACAAGCAAGGACCGAAACACATTTCTGCTATTCGAAACAATTGGTACTCCCTTCAATATGCGGACCGGTTGAAATGATGACAGATAAAATGCAGGATAACTTCCTGCCATTAGGCCGATAAAGACAATAGCTGCAACAGCGAATACCCAGAAAGCGTAATCACTAAAGTTCAATTCAAGTTGTTGCTGCACCAATGTATTGAAAAAAGGTAATGCGAGATAAACAGCAAATAATGAGATAACACCAGCACCAAAGGCAACCAAGACCGACTCACATAAAAACTGGACGATAAGAGAATATCGAAATGCACCGGTCACTTTTCGAACGGCTACTTCTTTTGATCTTCTGGCAGCCCGTGCTGTACTTAAATTAATAAAGTTGATGCACGCAATGACAACAAGACATACACCTAAAATGCCTAGCATCCGCATGATCTCGATGCGACCACCAACCGCTACTCCATTTTCAAACCGTGAATAGAGATGCATTTTAGTAATCGGATACAGAAATATTTCCGTCTCATCACTTCCCTTTGTGTTTTTTTTCTTAATGTCTTTAATTTCCCGATTTAATGTTTCGAAAGATATGCCCTCTTTTATTTTCACATACGAACTCACCGAGTTGTTGTTCCACTCCGTATCCTTGCCATAATTACTTTCGATAAATTGCCATGGAATAAGAAATTCAAAATGAAAATCGGTGTTGGAAGGAAGATCTTTTAAAATCCCAGTTACGGTAAACGGAATGTCATACTCTGCCTGCGAAATGGTTAGACTTTCACCAAACGCTTCTTTATCTCCGAAGAGTTTGTGAGCAAAGCCTTCCGTTAACACAATGGAGTTGGCATTACCCAGTGCTTTCTTAGCATCACCCTTTATAAGTGGAAATGAAAACATGGTAAGAAACTCGGGATCGGCAAATGAAGCATTGTTCTTCATGATGTGTACATCGCCAACGGAAAACAAATATGAGTCGTTATAATAGGATAAACTCACTGCAGATTCTACGGAAGAAAAATCAGATACCAAAGTTGGAGCCAGCACACGAGGCGTAATGTCCCAGCATTGCCATTCACCTTGGGCCTTTGTACGATTCCATGCTTTATAGATTCGTTCTTTATCTGCATGAAACTGATCGTAACTAAATTCCCGTGATATCCATAATCCGAGAAGAATAGCACCGGTCATACCAAAAGCAAGACCGAAAATATTGATCGCTGAATATCCTTTATTTCGCAACATTATCCGTAAGGCGATTTTGAAATAATTTGCTAGCATATAGAAAGGCATTGGGGTTAACACATATTTATTTCGAAGTATAATTCCCGGTCTGAAAAAACGAATAGAATTCAATACCAATCTTCTCTTTGCGCTGCTATCACCAAAAGCTTTTACATCCCGATTAAATTTCTGAATGAGATCACCTTCGATCTCTTCATACAAATGTTCAGGGCAAAACCATTTGAGAAATTTCAACATCCATTTTGGAAGTTGTTCGTTCATATTCCTGTCATCTTCAATTGAGGAACCAACTTCCACAAATCAATTCTTGCTTCTTTCATCGCACGCAACATGGCCATGCCCGCACTGGTAATGGTGAAAATTCTTTTTCGTCTTCCTCCTCTTTCATTCGTACCTCCGCCCAAACTCGATTTGATGAGTCCTTTATCTTCCAGGCGGTATAGCGTTACGTGTACCGCGCTCAGGTTCACTTCGCGTTTCAATCGCGTTTCAATTTCTTCTGAGATGGCGGCACCGTATGCATCTTCTTGCAAAGCAGCCACCATGGTTAAAATCAACTCCTCAAACTCTCCCAAATATTCCTTTGCCATATCCTTATACTTTATATATCCTTATGTTTTGTTAAGCAAATAAACGAATTTTTAAATAACAGTCAAGAAATTCTTTCAAAGAGATTGGAGAACTTCAGTTTTGGTGCCGTGTGAATACAAAATTTCTGAAATCTTTTGCGTTTGCTTTTAGCCGAATCACTTTTCCAGAAGCATCGCGTTCAAAAATAAAAAGAGCATCATGTTGAAATGCGAAGAATTGATCGCGGTCAAATACAATTAATGGAAATTTGATAATACCTTTTCGCGCCACAATTCCATTCTTCCTTTTCTTCACTTTCAATTTTGCTCCTGTGCTCTCGTTTACATACGATCCTAGAAAGTTTGTGAATACGGGTTTGAATTCTTTCATACGTTTAAAGTATCCGATCTTCTCACCAAAAATTTCTTTCAATACTAACTGGGCGGAATCATTTTCAAACTGGAATTGAATACGCTTGCCGTAACCCGTTGTAGCAACGAAAATATTGTTCGTTGTTGCCGAAAGTTTAATACCATTACCGTAATAAGAAGCACTGATGTATAAGCTGCTATCCACAAAACTTATTTTTCGAAGTTGCGCTAATCCTTCCTTTGTTACTCTTGTATATAATCCTGTCTTTGTTTTTAGCTCCTCTGCTAAAGGGAATATGATATCGGCAGGCTCATTTGATTCAATAGGTTTTGTAAGAAAATCCTCCAAAATAATATTGGCGATGCCATAGGCCTTACTTTCAGTATCGTTATAGCGATAGGAGTTCGCTAGTACGATTATATCAAGTTGTTTTTCAGGAAATTTTAAAATGAAGGAGGTATGCCGGCCATCATCTCCACCATGATTAATTTGTTTGAGTCCGCGATACTCGTTAGTCCAGAGTCCATAAGCATAATGAGTGAGTTCACCATTATTCAGCTTACTGCTCGCGTAGACTTTATCAATTAGCTGCTGATTTCGTTTTCCCAATTGATTATTATAAAAGTTTAACTCCCACTTGATAAGATCATCAATCGTACTGAGCAAATTATGATCGCCCACAATACCACCGAAAGCTTTTCCTTTTTTAAATTTTTTATTTTTTTGATAATACCCTGAAGCTTCACCATGAATCTCCATCTTTTGTTTGTATCTGAAAACGGTATTGTTCATGCCAAGTGGTTTGAAAATAACGCTGTCGGCAAAAACATGCAGCGGTCTTTTACTTACGCGTTCAACAATGTCACCCAGCAAAATGTAATTGACGTTGGTGTAGGCTAATTCGTCACCGGTTTTAAAGTTGAGATCTTTTTCCTTAGACAACACTTTTAGCAAGAATTCTTTTGTATTGTATTTTTTTGGAACTTCTCCCTTCAAATTCATTTTTCCCGAAAGCATGGCCAAGACATACGCTTCGCGAATGCCACTGGTGTGATCCAATAAATTCTTAATCTTTATTCCTTCGGGATACTGAAATTCCGGATAGTATTTCGTCAGATCATCTTCAACTGAAAGTTTGCCCTGCTCGTCCAGGAGTGCAATGCAAAATGCAGTAAACTGTTTGGCAATGGAGGCGAGATCATATTTTAGTTCTGGTGAGTTCTTGATCTTCTTTTCAATATCCGCCAGACCAAAAGCTTTTTTATAGATTACATTTCCTTCTTGAAGTATTGCAACTACACCACCCGGACTTTCTTTTACTTGCCAATTAATAAACAGAGAATCAATCTTTTGTTCTTGCTTTATTTGTGTCCATGAAACAAACGGAGAAAATATTAAACAAAACAGAAAGGGCAGGAAAGAGATCTTCATCGTTAAATTTTTCTCGCAAGAAACAATTGATCTGAACTAAAATCATCTCAAATCTAGATTTGAGCAGTCTTTGTCGGCATTTTTTGAGTTGATGCAAGATGCTCTGACTGAAATTCCCTTGGCGATTGGCCAACAATATGTTTAAAGGTTCTTTGAAAAGTGGCTTGTGAATTAAAGCCACACTCCATTGCAATTCCGGTAATCGTTAAGTGATTGTAATCCGACTTCACTAATTTCTTTTTGACCTCATTAACACGGTACTCATTCACGAAGTCATTAAAACTTTTGCCAAGGTGTTGATTCAAAACACTCGAAATAATTTTTTGCTGAATACCTGTATGATGAACTAATGCCGTCAGATTAAATAGAGGATCAAGAAAAAGTTTATCCTCTTCCATCGCCTGACGCAAAATATTTTTGGTTTGATTTACTACATCGTCAGACAAGGCCAATGGTTTGCTGGCAGATGTTTCTCGCGACTTTGCCTGACTAACCAGGTAGCCATTAATGCCTAGCCAATACACCATCACGGCCAGTGGAATATAGATTGGATACCATCCTACTAATTTCAATAACGAATCGCTTACTCCAGGGATTACATACGGAATAAGATGAAGCAGCCATATCAATTGAAACATTAAGAATACAAATACAAACCGTTTAGGCCATCTCAGTGATTTCTTGATCTCATTACTGTTTAACGTAATGAGATCAATCTCTCTTTTTGCCAGCAATACATAGATTGAGATCGAAATCCACCGGGGAATATCTATATAGGTATTGTATTCATCAGCAAAGTATCGCCAGTTTGTTCGATCCTCTTCAGATAAAAATCCCATCAATAATCCTATAGCGAAAAGAATAAAGGTGATGTTTGGAATGAGATCTAGAATCAATGGATAGAAATGAATGCGATCGGTACTACTTATTCTAAACGTTGAGTTAAGATTTGCCTTTGTATTGAAAAAGATAAGAGGGCCAATGGGCATGGCTATTATAAACGGAATGTACACCTCAATCGCAGCCCAAAAACTATATGAATACCTTGCTCCTATTTCCATAAGGTAAATATTGAAACAAGCCATTGAGATAATCAGGATGAGAATCGCCAGAATTCGATTGGCGTGCGTTCCTCCCTTCTTAAAAAAAAGCAATGCCCCAATGATGAGTCCTTGCAGCGCACCTAATAGAATAATGATGTTGAAGAAATTTCTCATCCTTTTATGAATGAATATAGTACGGAAAAATGCAGGTCGCTAAACTTTTTTGTTAAGTACGATCAATTAACGATCTGATCGGAAAGGAAGGTATTATGGAAGGGTAAAATAAATTTGTTCGCTGGATTTGAAAACTGAATCTAATCCGGACTACAATAAAATCATTTGTCCAGTGTCTCAAGATTTTTAACTTCAACTCAGGTCCAAAAAAAATTATCAGAATTTTTCAGGGTCAAATCTCCAGATTTCTTTTAACAGCTGATTATTTTCTCTTCGACCCAATCCAATATATCCAAAATTACCTATTGTAAATCCGGTATACCAATGTCGTGATGGACCTTTATAAGGCACTGTAGTTGATGTATTGCTAGTTGGATCAATCTTGGTCAAGACTCCTTCTGTGCCAAAAACACAACAATAGACCCGACCTACAAATACATAGTCAGCGAAACTAAAAATTTGTTCAGTCAATCTTGTGTCAGAATAATCAAAGGATTGGCTCGTCCATACATTTGCAATCGGGTTATAGGTGAGCAGGAACTTCTGTCCCAAAATGGTCACACTATAACTATACATTTTTCCGTCTTTTTCATAGAATACTTGGGGTTTTGCAATTGGCGAAGGGACATCAGCAAGACGTAGCCATGTATTTTGTGACGGATTATATTCCCAAAAATCATATACCTGTGTGCTTCCGTCCATATAGCCACCACCCATATAGATTTTATTGTTGATCGTCACTGCTTCGGTTCCGGAACCTGCCAATCCCGGGTAATCTGTCTTTTTCTCCCAGTGATCTAACGATGGATCATATTCCCAAAACTCTCTATTTTGATTCATGTAATATGCTTTGTCATTTGCTACTAAAGTATTGTTAACATCATAGGAATGCATTCCAGGAAAGCTTGCCTTTTGTGTCCAGTCTTCTGTTAGCGGATCAAATTCCCACAAATCTGTTAAGTGCGTTGTGTACCAATCCGTGATTCCCTCACCAAGGCCCGCATAACCCTTTCCTGCAATCGAAAATCCAACGGCATTATATCTGGGTTCACCAGGAAAATCTTTGAGTTTTTTCCAAGGGCCGTCATAGTCAATGGTTAAGTTAAGTGTCGTTGTCACCTCCATCCCTGTTGATGTGCGAACAGTAATTAGCGTGGAAAATTTTGCTTCAACTAAGTCATCGGGTATTAGCACATCGGCAGAGAATGTTATTTGATTAGTACTTTGGGAAAGTCCATAAGTAGCTGATGTAGAATTATTAAAAGATATAAAGTTAGTGTAGTTCCCCTGGCTAAAATTCTTCCCTTCAATGGTAATGATTTGATCACGAGATGTAATTATTTTGGGGTTGAAATCTAAAATTTCAGGTGCATCATATTGAAATCCATGTTCAAGCGTAGCAACCTGACCACATGAATTAACACTTACATCGATTACCCCGGTAGGTGAATAAACATCTCTTAGTGTTCCTCGTATTTCTGTTTCTGTGTGACTGGTTATGTTTAGAAAATCAGTAGAGTAATCCTGAATATAGAAAAAGTTTTCTCCGTGAATAACAACTTCGTCATTAACCCCTCCGTGATTGGGTTCTATTGAAAAAATCTGGGGTGGTTTAGCTTGAATGGAAGGAGAGTATAAAAAATAATCGCCATAAGAGACTCCAAATGCTATCGTAATTTCGCTTCCATAATTTCCGTAATAACAATATTCACCCAGCTTTACTTTTACCTCATTTTCTGTTCTTGAAACTATCTCAGCAGCATATCCCCCAGCAGCGGCAACAATAGGCAAGCAAGTCGGGAAATTTTTCACTTGCAGTGTTATGATGCCTCCCGGTTTATAGTTTAAAGGGTCTGATGAAATAAAGGTTGGCCTTCCTTCATTAAAATCAATCGGGCTTGCCAATTCAAATCTTCCCGTCTTAATTGTAAAACCAAATTCACCATACTGAATAAGTTTAATTGAAAACATGATGGAGTCATCCTTTGCCTTAATCAGATTAACTTCATAATTGTATGGAAGAAATAGCTCCACTAAATCTGATGTTGCTTTAAAGTTTTTGCCCACAATCAAAACGGTATCACACGCTTTGATTTCGTGGGGATAAACAGATGTAATGATTGGAATTATTTCTCCCAGCAAAAGTGTAAAGGGCTCCGGAGAATTTGCAACATTTCCTTCTATGCTCACCGACACATTAACATGTTCTGAATCCAAAGGTAAGTCTTCAGGAACGATAACGACAATCGCTGTATCTGTTAATGAAAGAATGGGCACCTCCATCAAACCGAACTTCACCACATTCTTTTCTTCCTGAGCAACAAAATTTCTCCCGCGAATAACGACCGTATCCCCTAAAACTCCTGAGGCTGCACTTAGTGCAGTAATGATTGGGCCTTCACTTCCGAGGCTCTTAAATGTTACAAGATTTCCATAAATGGTCTTGTCGTCTGTCTTAATATAAAAGCGTGCATAATATATTTTTTGCGCTACCAACGATGACTTGATTTTAGTCGTAATGATATTGGCTAGGGGCTTACCGAATTTAAGTGAGAAAGAATTTTCAGGCAAGAGTTTATCATCCTGTCCCCAAACAAAACCATATTCAGAAATTTCATTTAACGATGAGGATTCAATTTTGCCGGAGAATGTAGCGCCAGAAGGTGCTATCTCCAATACCGGATTTGTTACTATTGTCGGATAGTCTCTATCAATTTCTTCTTCATCAATACAGGAAATCAGTATTGCAATCAGAAAAAAAGTATTAAACCAGTTTTGCTTCATCGAATTTCTAAAAACGTATGCCCACTAATATGTTAAAACGCTTGCTCTTGCTCTCAATCGTTTCGGTATTGGAAAGATTAGTGACAATCTCACCCTTGCCCGTATTAAAATGAAGTTCCACAAATGATCTTATTTTTTTGGATACATTAAAATTTACTCCACCCGCTACATCAATCTGGATGGATTCTTTAAAGGATTTCATAGCATCGTACTGATCAAGGTAAACCACATTATTTGTTTCTTCAGAATGTTCTAACGTGAGCGATGAATTTGTAACAAAAGGAATAGAAATTCCCCCTCTTACATATGGGCGCAGTTTCTTTTTCTCATTATCTGAACCATACTGCAAATTTATTGGCACAACGAATTCATTGAAATTGAAATTCATCTTATCAATTATTGACGCGTTTGCTTGTGAGGCAGAGAGAAGATAAAACTGCTGCTGATAATAATATAACCCGGTGCAGAAAGACAAAGACTTAATGCGGGAGGATGATATCTGCACTCTGATCCCCGTGCTAAGAAGTGTCTTATCTTTTAGATTCCTAACATTCGCAAAATAGAATAACGGAACATGGCTTGTTAGTTGGGTGGAGTTGTATTCAACTCCTGCAACGGCTTCTAAATTGATATTAATTCTTTTGGGAAGCTCGAAATTGGTTTTAGAACACTGGTCATATCGTTTTAGTAATGAAATGATACTTTTTGTAGTAAAGACAGAGTGCTTTATTGCTGAAGCCGAATTTTTACACGACTTCATTAAATCCGACAAGTTATTCTTATACACATCATTCGCTTCCAGCAACTCAACGAATGAACTTTCTTCCGCAAAAATTCTATTGCGATAGGAGTATAATTTAACGAGTCCTTCAAACTCAACCTTCAAAAATATTTTTTGTGATTCGGAATGAATTTCAATTTGCCGGGTAACGAATTTACTTTCATTAATTACTCCGTAACCTTCAATCTCATTTGATGTGTACTTCTTAAATTCTGATTTGGAAGATTCCTTAAAGAAGCATTCCGTATACTGACTATCAATATTTCCAATTTGAATGCTGCCATACTTAAACTGCCCATTGTTTACGATGATAAAACCATCCTTAGTCGCCTGGCTAAATAAGCACAATGGTAAGAGTAAAAATAGGGATAGTGATAAACCGAACACTCTCATGAATAATAGCCAATGATTTTAGTCGAAAGATAAAAAAGCCCACTGGTTTAGTGAGCTTTTCTTTACAATTTCTTTGAACGTATCCCATTTAACCACCCAGCGCCTAAAGCAAATGAGCAGTTAATCATACCACCTAGGCCGAATTTCGGGCAGCATTGATGATACCAAACATGCAGCGAAGCACGAGTTTGCGATAATGCTTTTCAAATGCTTTATCGTTGGTACTCATGTTACGCAGTTGTTGCAAAGCATATTGCTGCGTTGTAATGAGAGGAAGCACAATACGTTCGCGGAGTTTTACAGAATCGCGGTTTACCGGATTGTTCTCCATCAGTTCATGTAATCCTGAAACCTCTAAAATCATGGATACTGATAATTTGTATTCCGCATGCATCTTCTTCCAAAATGTTCCAAACTCTTTATCTTTTGCTAAGTATGCTGTGGCAGGGTAATATGATTTAGTAAGCGACATCATACTATTGCTCAACAATGTTCTGAAGAATAAAGACTGATTGAACAACTCTTTCAATTCGCCCATCTTTCCTTTTTTCTTCAATGCTTGCAACGCACTACCCACTCCATAGAAACCCGGAATGTTCTGTTTCATTTGGGCCCACGATCCTACAAACGGAATAGCACGCAAATCTTCAAACTTTAATCCTCCACCACCACTCCGTTTTACCGGGCGTGAACCAATATTGGTATCACCAAAATAAGCAAGTGGTGTAATCTTCTCTAAATAGGGAACAAACTTGGGATCTTGTTTCAGGTTTAAGTAGGAGCGATGTCCTTCTTGCGCCAATGATTCAAGCAATGTTTTTTCCTTCTTGCTCATCTGTGGGTTCGTGCTGCTAAACACTTCATTCTCCACACCAGCCGAAAGCAATTGCTCTAAATTATAAATACACGATGCTGGCTTTCCAAAATTTGAACTGATGGTCTGGCCTTGAATCGTGATCTGAACTTCTTTGTCTTCAATGGTATCACCCAAGGATGCATAGAAGTCGTGTGTGTTTCCACCTCCACGTGCTGGTGGGCCACCGCGTCCGTCAAAGAAAACGGCAACAACATCGCTTTCGCGGGATATTTGAGTGAGCGTTTCTTTTGCGCAGAAAATGGACCAGTTGGCACGAAGGTATCCTCCGTCTTTTGTTCCATCGGAGAAACCTAACATGATAGGCTGTCTGCCCCCACGAGTTTTTAAATGTTTGGTATATTCTGGAATACTATAAAGCTCTCGCATAATATCAGCCGAGTTGGCAAGGTCATCAATCGTTTCAAATAGCGGAACGATATCAAGAGGAAGTGTTTCTCCTTTACCCAATATTAGTTTTGCAAGTTGATAAACACGCACAATGTCTAATGCCGATTGACAGTTACTAATAATGTAACGCTGGCAACCTTGCACTCCATTTTGTTCCTGTATCTGGCCGATGGCATCCATGCTTCCGATCAACTCGGAAATAAAAGGATCTTCAAACTTTAACGATGATGGTTTGAATTTCAACGACAGCAGGGTATCAATTTTCTGTCGATTCGAAAGCTGATCAAAGTCTTTTAGTTTTTTATTCTTTGCCTGAAGCTGAGTTAAAATATTCTCCCACACATAAGCATGCTTGCGGCTATCCTGACGAATGTCCATGCTGGCAAAATAGAAACCAAAGATTTTTACTTTCAGAATAAAGGCATCGAGCAAATCGAGGAACAATCCTTTGTGATCGCGGATCAATACCTCACGCACTTCATTCAAATCATGCAGTAATTCTTCAGGACCTTCATAGATTTCTCCGAACCCTCCACCAAATGCAATTGGATACACTTTGTGTTCGACACGCGCCATGATATCTTCAACACCCTTGAACGTGAGGCGTCTCTTTAAGAAGCGGATGTCTTTATAGTAACACTTCAACAATGTTTGTTGCAAGCGCTGTGCAACTTGTAGGGTAATCTCATGGGTAACAAATGGATTACCATCGCGATCACCTCCTGGCCAGAATCCGATCTTGATCAAATCAAAATTGGTCCATTCTTCTGGTGTCATTTCCAAACCATTGATCAACTTACCGATGATATCCGGAATTACCTGGTAGAATACATTCTCCAAAAACCAGCATAAACTGATGGCTTCATCAAAGGGTGTTGGCTTCTCTTTATTGATGAAGGCAGTCTTCCCCAATTGACGCAATAATAAATTGATATGCTCCAATCGGCTTTCGCGAATGGCATCTTCCAAATCATTTATAATAGCCAATACAGTACCTGGATAAAATTGTGTCGGGTGAGCTGTTAGCACAACCCGAACACTGAAGTCTTGTAGCTTTTTCTTTAGAGCTTCTCTCTTATCTTCCGAAGATGTGCGCAGCAAAAGTGCCGACACTGTTCCCTTTCCGTTCAAATCATTTATCTCTTCGAAGGCAGCATCTTCAATGGAATCAAACAATACTACTTGTCGTTCGGCATATTGAATGAAGCTGAAGAGCAAATCAAACTGTTCTTGTTGCGTTGCCTTCGGTGCATAATCGCGAAAGAAATTCCGGATAATCGTTTTGGGATCTTTACCACTTGCAAAGCCATCTTCACAATGTTGTTGAAGTAATGGCAGCAATGTTCCAGTTCTGTAAATGCCGGTATAGGGCAAGTTCAGGAACAAGCTGTTGTAAATGTGGTATCGGGTAGACACCGACTTTTGAAAGGTATTGATCATAATGCTGGTTGCGTTATAGCAAATTTATCAATTCAAGTGAAGGAGGTTGTCTATGCTCGTATCTATTGAAGTATTTTTTTTCGAAATCGATTTCGAAAATTTCATATCAAAAAAGGATATGCCTATAAAAAGGCCATACTGAGAATGCCAAGCAACATAATTACCTTACTGAAGGTACTCAACCATGCAAAGTCTTTCATCCGATCTGCGCGAATCAGGCGCAAGAGTAAAATAAGCAACGGGATAAACAGGCAAAGCAGGAAGTAGTAAATAGACAAGCCCACGTAAAAGTAGTTGAGCACCAGAACGGTAATAGAGAAGGCCGTTAGAATACTATAGATCACCATCTTCGTCTTGCGAATGCCCAAGATGATGGGAAGGGTTTTGCAACCAAAGGTATTGTCGCCCTTCAAGTCTTCCATATCTTTTATGATCTCACGGATCAATGTCATGAAGAATGCAAAGCTGGCATAGATCAAGACCAACGAGTTTCCGGTTCGGTAGTAAACCTCTACCATATATATTGAAAGTCCTGTAAGAAAAGCTACGGTTACATTACCAATGAGCGGTAAGCGCTTCAGGTTATTAGAGTAAAGCCAAAGTAGGAACACTGAAAGTATATTGAGTGCACCTACTCTCAAAGACAAATATGTCCCGATTAAAATACCCAAAAATGACAATGCCACATGAAACAAAATAGCATATCGCCTGGCAATGCTTCTTCCAATGACAACACGTTCTGGTTTGTTGATGAAGTCGATCTTTACATCATAGTAATCATTAATGATGTAGCCTGCCGCAGCAATTAAAACGGTAGAACATGATAGAAGGAACAACTCAAGATCAAATACAATACTCTTATCAATCAGAAATGCTGCAGTAAAATATTGCGCCAAACCGATAATGGTGAGATTGCCAAAGCGTGTTAGTTTCAGCACTGCTTCGATAAAATTTCTTTTTTTTGTTTTGGCTCTTGTCATGACGCTTAATGACAAAAGTAACGAGCAGAGGGTTAGAAATGATGCAACGGATGAGGTTTAGTTATAACTCATTATTTCTCTGTGACTCTGCGTCTCTACGGTAAGTTTTCACCGCAGAGGCACAGAGACGCAAAGAGTTAAGTATCAAATCTTCAATGAAATCATGGCCATGAAATTTCTTCCGGCTTGTGGGAAGAAATACGGTACGCCATCATAGCCGTAACCGTTTGAAGAATATTTCACATCCAATACGTTGTTCAACAACAAACTTAAGCTAAGTGATTTTATTCCTTTCAGCGGAAACGAGTAATTGAACCTGATATCGTTAATGAAATACGGATCCAATGTAAGGGTTTCGTTTTCTGTATTGTCAAGGTATTGCTTGCCTACATACTTGGTTAGGAGTGTAGTTTGAAAACCTTTAAAGGCAGTCCATGTTAGCTGACTTCCAGCGATTACACTTGGTGAAAGAATAATCGTTGTGTTTCGTTTTACCGTTGCATTGTCTTCTTCAAATACAAAATCTTTGTTTGTATTTCGGCTAAACGTAGCATTTACATTCCAACTCCAGTGACTGGAAAATCGAATGGTGGCAGATGCTTCAACTCCCGTCCGAACGCTCTTACCAACATTGGCGCGAATCGGATTGCCTACGTTATCAATGGCTCCGGTTAAGACAAGCTGGTTTGTATAGTTCATCAAATAATAATTTACCTCAAGTTGAAGATTCGATGTATTTCTTCTCCAGCCTGCTTCCAAATTATTTAATCTTTCCGATTTTGGTTTTACAGCTCCTTCCGTATAATCCGTGCGATTGGGCTCACGATTGGCGACTGCATAAGAAGCATACAAAACATTACTACCTGATATTGAATAACTCAACCCGGCTTTTGGATTAAAAAAGTGAAATGAATCGTGAAAGTTATACGGCACCAGGTCGTCATCTGTACCTGCAGTTTTATAGTCTACATATCGGTATTGCAAATCCACAAAAGCATTCAAGGTGCTCGTAGCTGCATAGCTCAATTTTCCATAGATGTTTCCATCATTCTTTTGGGATTTTCCATCGTAATAGGTATGACGAATCGCAGCGTTGGAAGAATACTGTGCCCATATGATTTCGCCATAGTGCCGCGCGTTTGCATACTGATTGTACGCTCCGCCAATAGAAAGTCCTACTTTATCTTTTTCATAGTTTACAGAAAAAGTAGTTCCGTAAAATTTATTATCCAGCCACTTACGCACAATGAAATCACTTGATGTGAGTGTCGTGTCTTTCAACACAACATTATCAAGTCCATAGTCTGCAAAATCACGAGCTTGTTTGTATTGCTCATAATAGCCGCTCCCGTGTGTATAGTGAAGCGAAAGATTTGCATTCCAATACTCACTAAACTTTTGAGTAAGGTGAAGCTGGTAGTGATCCTGTTTGTAATTATCTACTTCATTGTCATAGTATCCGGTTACGTTCCAGTTTTCATCATATAATGCTCCCGCAGAGTTAAAGGTGCGATTGGTCTTCATCGTTTCGGCATCATTGCCATTCCACGATTGATATGTTTTTTCCGTTCCTCCAAATGCAATTGCTTTTATAATGGTTTTTGCTCCATAATATCCTCCACTTAAATAATAGGATCCAAGATCGGACGATGCGCGATCAATGTATCCGTCCGATTTAATTTTGGACACGCGTCCGTCAAACGACCACTTACCATCAATCAATCCCGTTCCCATTTTTAAAGTATATCGCTGAGTATTGAATGATCCGGCAGCAGTAATTACCTCAGCATACGGATCAGCTTGTTGCGAAATGGTTTGCACATTTACACTTCCACCAAACGCACCTGCGCCATTGGTTGACGTGCCCACACCACGTTGTATCTGTACACTTTGTGTCGATGACGCGACATCTGGAATATCAACCCAATAAGTAGATTGTGATTCACTATCGTTATATGGAATGCCATTGATCGTAACGTTGATGCGTGTGGCATCGCTTCCGCGGATACGCAGCCCAGTGTAACCAACACCCGATCCAGCGTCCGAAGTGGTGACCAGAGAAGGAGTCCAATTCAGAAGCATTGGCATATCTTGTCCGAAGTTTTGTGACTGCAGAGCTTTGCCACTTACATTAGTAAATGTCGTTGGGGTTTTCTCATTTGCGCGTGTTGCATACACCACAACTTCATCGGTAAGTTGAGCCGACTCATCCATCAGAATGGTCAAGTTTGAGTTTGATGCCACCGAAACCTCCTCTCTCTTTTCCTGATACCCAAGAAAGCGAATGATCAGCACATACTTTCCTTCGGATAATTTTCCGATCTTAAATTTCCCAAACGCATCTGTTACCTCAGCGCGATTTGACTTTTCTAACTGAACGGAAGCTCCGGCCAATACCTGATTACTTTTTCCATCTCTTACGGTTCCCGCAATGGAAAATTCCTGCGCAGCAACGCGCGCAGACAGCAGCATTACACATGCTACGATGATTGATTTGAACATTGTTTTTAAAAAGTTTAAACCCGCAGGCACATCGGGGAATGTACCTTACTTACGTGTTTACTTGCCTCCCTTCGTCCGCATTACCGGCATCAGGTTCTATGGGTATAATCTCAGCCCGTTATATTTGGCACCCCTTTGTCTTTCGACAGCGCAAATGTAGTGGTTATTTTTTAATGAAGTCAAAATTCGCAGTTGATGGTCAATCTCAGTCACACAATATCATATAACTTTTAACCTCTAACCCATTACATTCCACACAGATACTCTATTTTTGAAGCATGTATAAAGCGATCGTAAATAGCAAGTCGTTTGAGATTGAGCAACAGTCGGATGACTTCATGGTCAACGGGGAAATGTTTCAATGGGATCTGTCAAAAATTTCAGATGGGCATTTTCATATCCTTCATCAACAGGAAAGTTATCGCGCAGAAGTGGTGAAGGTAGATGCAGCCACTAAAACATGTGTCATTAAAATTAATGGAAAAACATATCCGGTTGAACTGAAAGACAAATTTGATTTGCTGCTCGAAAAAATGGGAATGAATTCGCAGGCAGCAAGCAAAGTAAATAATATCAAGGCTCCCATGCCTGGTCTTATCATTGACTTGAAAGTAAAAGAAGGTGATGTTGTAAAAGTAAATGATGTGCTATTGATTCTCGAAGCCATGAAGATGGAGAACATCATTAAATCACCGGGTGAAGGAATTGTGAAATCGGTGAAGGTAAAGAAGGGAGATAGCGTGGAAAAAAGTCAGGTGCTGATTGAATTCTAAATTTTATCATCCTGAGGAATAAAAAAAATCCATTAACGCATCTTTGCTTCGTCAAAAACCTTGAATCCTGAAAAAATAGTGGGCATATTTGCTGGATTTTAACCTTTACTGATGAAATGGTCACGTGTAATCTTGGAGCTAAGGCATGAACTTACGCCTGACCATTACATGTGCCCATTTAAAAAGAATAACTAACACATGAAATACAAACGCATTGTTCTCAAGCTTAGCGGTGAGTCGCTACAAGGTTCATCCAAGACCACCAATATCGATCCGAATGTATTGGATCAATATTGTGAGGAAATAAAAGCAGTAAAAGAACAAGGTGTTGAACTGGCCATTGTTATTGGTGGTGGAAATATTTTCCGCGGTGGGCAAGCAGAAGCGCTTGGTATCGACCGGGTTCAGGGTGATTATATGGGAATGTTGGCAACGGTTATTAATGCGATGGCCTTGCAAGGTGCGCTTGAGCGCCATGGAGTTTACACACGGTTGATGGCCGGTATAAAAATGGAACAAGTTTGCGAACCCTTCATCAGACGCAGAGCCATCCGTCACTTAGAAAAAGGAAGAATTGTAATCTTTGGAGCAGGCATTGGTAATCCTTATTTCACTACGGATTCTACCGCCAGTCTTCGCGCCATAGAAGTGCAAGCCGACATCGTATTAAAAGGGACTCGTGTAGACGGTGTATATACGAAAGACCCGGAGAAATTTCCAGATGCTGTTCGATACACTACTCTTTCTTTTCAGGAAGCGTATGAGAAAAATCTGAACATCATGGACATGACCGCCTTTACTCTTTGCCAGGAAAACAAACTTCCGATTATTGTTTTCGACATGAACAAGAAAGGAAACTTGTTGAAAGTAGCGAATGGAGAGACAGCCGGCACGCTGATAAGTTAATTTGAGAATTTAGATTTGTGATTTCAGATTTCGTTAGCGTCTTAAAAATCACAAATCCTAGATCATAAATCTAAAATTATTCTATGGAAGAAATTGAACTATACCTTGACGAAGCCAACGAATTAATGACCAAGGGGATCAACCATCTAGGACATGAGCTTACCAAAATCAGAGCTGGAAAAGCAAATCCATCCATGTTAGATGGTCTGCTGGTATCCTATTATGGTGCCATGAGTCCGTTGCAACAAGTATCATCGATAACGGCACCTGATGCCCGAACTCTCTTTATCAAACCCTGGGAAAAAAATATTATTAGTGAAATTGAGCGCACCATCATTAATGCGAACCTGGGACTCAATCCACAAAACGATGGTCAACAAATCATCATTAACATCCCAATGTTAACAGAAGAAAGAAGGAAGCAGTTAGTGAAGCAGGCGAATCAAGAAGGTGAGCAAGGCCGCATCAGCATCCGTAACATTCGCAAAGAAATAAACGAACAATTAAAGAAAATCAAAGGTGCTTCAGAAGATGATATAAAAAATGCCGAAGCCACTGTTCAAAAAATGACGGACGATTTCATGAATCGCATTGATACACTTCTGAAGAAAAAAGAGGTGGAGATTATGACCGTTTAGAAAATGGTAATCGGTATTCGGTTAAACTGATCACTGATTACCAAAAACAGATTAGTTAGCTACAACTACAGTGTCTTCTTAAAATCCTCAATTCTATTTGTCATTTTAGTAAAGAACTTGATCCGTTCTTTTTCGGCCGTTCCACTTATTAATGTGGAGTGTTTGATAAGGCTGTATAAATACTGTTCTGTTTTTTCGCAAAACAATTCGTGCTGTGTAATCAGTAGGCTAATGGTATTATAATTTATATAGGCCAATCGCTTATCGCCAGATCGCGCAGCAATGGTATTATCCGACATCAATATTTCATTCTGATATAAATTGAAAGTACTGCCGTCCAATTTTTTAGCATTTGCTGCCTCTGCTTGCACGGTACGCATCAACTCAATAAGGTAATCACACAACTGAGTGGCTTGTTTTGGATTAGCAAAAAAGCTGCACTCTTGATAGAATTCTATTTGTTTCAATGTATTATTGATGGCTTCAATCGCCCATATTTCAACGCTAGGAATGGCTGCGTAACGAGTCCATATCCTATTGCCCAACTGAATCATTTCTTTACTTATTGTATCTCGTTCAAAAGCCAGCGTTTTGAATTCGGCATTTTCAATAATGGTCTTCTGCCAGAAAAACATTTTAAAAGCAGCAAGCTCCGGATGGCGCAAATAGTGAAAGATAGGAATGTCTTTCGCTGCATAGGTAATTTCAGTCAGCATTTCAACATTCTTAAAAATAGAAGTCAGCCATTGATCAAGCGTATAGTTGGCTGAAGGAGACCGGTCCATAAAGGGAACCATGTTCGATGTAGGGGTGAATAATGAATCGACCGAAACGCCATAGCGTCCGCATAATTTTTTTGCCTCATCCAACGATAGCACTGTCTCACCCCTAATTCTACGGTAGGCACTGTCGCGGCTAATACTGAGAATTTCCGCCAGTTCATCAACAAACGAAAGATTGGCGGGTAATCTTTTTTTTACCTCTTCCAAAAAAGCACTTTGTATGCTGTCTGAGCTGGTCATTTACAATTGGGCTAGGGTTTTCAATAAATGCAATTAATACTACGCCAAAGTTGCGGCATTTGCAATAGATGCCGGTCTACCGATTAGACACGATCACTAATTGATCTTCCATAAAAGATTATTACCTCACTTACCCGCTGCTAAATTGTCCACCATTATATAGCCTTGTGGAATTAGATGAACAACACTGGAGGGTAAAGCTTCACTTGCTGGCGATGAAAGTGTTTGCTTCATGATGGCCGTTTTCTTTTCTCCATTCGCCATCAGTATAGGCAGCTTTGCTTCTCGAAAATGTTTTAATCCTAATGTAATCCCTTTGTCCAAAATGGTTGATCCCGGAAAATATTTCTGTCCAACAGTTTTTGTTTCCTCTGCTAATGTGCTGATGTGTGCATCGATGTTAAAGGATGTGCCAGGCTCATTCATAGCAATGTGACCGTTGGTGCCAATACCTACTAACATAATATCCAGACCACCGTTTGATTCAATGAAAGCATTCATATTCCTTACCTGCAATTCAAGATCATCAGTCAAACCATCAAAGAATTTAATTTGTGATGAAGGTATTTGAAGCGGATAAAAAAAATCAACATCCATCATTTCACGACACGATCCTTTTTGAGATGCCGCTACACCAATCCATTCATCCAGACTAACAAAAATACATTTACGTATATCAAGACGATTTGATTTCACATCATCCACTAAACATTCAAACACGCCACGGGGTGTATGACCTGATGCTAAACAAATAATTGAATCTTTCTTAGCGCTAATGTATTCTACAATTAAGTCGGCTGTTGCGCGGGATAGCGTTGAGTAATCAGGATATTGTTTGATGGTCATGGCCTTCCGGTATTGATCTTAGTCAGTAGACCGTTCCAACATACCACCCGTCAGGCGAATGAGATTGGCTTGGGCTGCTAACACACTGTAAAGCGCTAAATATTTTTCAAGAGCAGCATTTCGATAATTTTCCTGAACGATACGCAAGTCGATGGCGCTAAGTGCTCCATTTTTATAACGCTCATTTGCCAACGTTAAATTTAATTGAGCTGCTTTCATTTTTTCAACAGTGATAGCAACGAGTTGTCTGCGAAGATTGTATAAATCAAATGTTGAAAGTAAATCATATTCCAACGAAAGTTTTAACTGATCAATCGAAAGCAAACCAATCTTCTCGTTAATCTTGGCATTCTCAACCGACCGTCTTATTTGTCCGCCATTAAACAAAGTCCAGCGAAGGCTAAGGTTAGCATAAGTACCGTATGAATTTCCGACAAGAGTTTGGTTAGTAGAAACAGATTGATAATTATAGACTGGCTGATTTGTATCTCCACCTACATACCCCACTGTATTCGTTAGAGGACCCACTACAGTTGTTGAACGGAAGTCGGCATTTAATTGATCGAGACTTCCGTTTGCTCCGGCATTTAGAACAAGGGAAGGATATAAATTGGATTGCTGCAATCGGGTGTTGTTGCGTAAAATTTCCTGATTGACAAATTGATTGTGCAAGTTCGTATTCGATCGTTCCATGCGTGATCTTAAATCATCATACACAAACGCTTCATCTACAAAGTGAAGTGAATCAGCTAATACATACGAACGATTGATGTCATCACTTAGTAGTAAGTTAAGGCTGCGCAGAGTATTTGTATACTTGATTTCTTGTTGCAATACATTAGCCGAATCAGTGAGGTAATTATTTTGCTCTTGTAATACATCGAAGGTAATTGCACCTCCAAGTGATTTACGCAAGCGAACAAACTCATACCTTTCTTTTGAAAATGAACGATTGATGCGCAGCACATTTAAATTTTCCTTATCCAGGAGCGCTTGATAATATGCCAGAATAATACTCTGCAGCGTAGTCTCCATTACAAAAGTAGAATTTCCCTGACTGATTTCTTCTAATCGTTCCAGCTGGTCCTTTGTTACCGTTATTGCAAAACCACGAAACAATGTAAATTGAATATCGAGCTGACCCACCAGGTTGTCATTTATGTTTTGGCCCGCAACCGCGAAAGGGTTGGCTGGTTTTCGTACAATAATATTGTTGGTTTGATTCAGACTTAAGTTGATGGTTGGATATCGACCGGCCTGACCCCAGTTATTATTATTGGTTGCGATATCAATATTCTGTTTTGTAATCTGAATATCGAAATTGTTTTTAAGGCCCAGTTCAATAGCTCGCGCTAACGTTAATGTTTCCTGTGAAAATGCAGCTTGCGATAACAGTGCAAAAAAAACAAATACTAAAACTCTTGTCATACTTCCTTTATCAAACCTTGTGTGATATTTCATTCAACTAAAAATCGGTATGTGAAAAATATGCTTAATCAATATGAACTCTACCTTCTTTTCCGCTGAAGTAAGAATAGATGACAGGGATTACAAAAAGTGTAAGCACTGTTGCAAAAGCCATTCCTCCGATTACAGCAATACCCATCGATACCCGGCTTTCTGATCCGGCTCCAAGTGCTAACGCAATAGGTAAAATACCCAGCATCGTTGCAAGACTCGTCATAATAATCGGGCGGAAGCGTGACTCCGCAGCGCCAATTACAGCATCCATTACTTTTAGACCTTGTTCCTTACGCTGGTTAGCAAACTCAACAATGAGAATTCCATTCTTTGTTACCAATCCAATCAACATGATAATACCGATCTTACTGAAAATATTTAATGTTTGATCGAAGTACCACAGAGACAATAGTGCACCTGCTACAGCGAGTGGCACGGTAAACATAATGATGAGTGGATCTTTAAAACTTTCGAACTGACCCGCGAGTATTAAATAAATAATGGCAAGTGCAATTACCAGCGCTAAGTAAATACTTGAAGAGCTTTCTGTGAACTCACGCGAAGCTCCGTCTAAACTGGTGGTATAGCTTTCATCCAGCACTTCGTTAGCAATCCGTTCCATTTCTTCTATCCCTTCACCCAGCGCAACACCCTTTGCTAACTGCGCTCCTACCTTTGCCGATGAATACCGATTGAAGCGATACAGTTGTGGCGGTCTGCTTTGCTCCTCCATGGTAACAAGATTATCGAGTTGAATTAATTCACCTCGCTTATTTTTTACATACAGTGTTTTCAAATCCAACGGCTCGTCACGATCGGCACGTTCTACTTGTCCGATGATTTGATATTGCTTGCCGTCCATAATAAAATATCCGAAGCGCGCACCACTCAAACCAAGTTGAAGCGTTTGCGAAATGTCAATAATGTTCACGCCCAAGTTTCTCGCTTTGTCACGATCGATTGAAATATTGATTTCCGGTTTATTGAATTTTAAATCAAGATCTACAAAGCCAAACTTTGAACTTTGTGATACCTTCAACATAAACTCTGGCAATACTTTTTTCAGTTTATCAATTTCCGGCGCTTGAATTACAAACTGAACCGGAAATCCACCTCTTCGATCACCAATGGTTTGTGCCTGCGTGATTGACGTTCTGACACCACTGTATTTGCGAACTTTTCCAGTAACATCATCAACAATTTCTTGTTGAGTTCTGGTACGGTCGATCGGATCTTTCAGAATAACACGCACAAAGCCCGTGTTAGCGGCTGAACCACCAGAGCCGGGGGCTGTCACGCTTACCATGCCAGCACGTTCTGGTACTTCTTTGTTGATGAATTCCGTCAGCTCTTTTATATATCCATCCATGTATTCAAATGTAGCTCCTTCAGGCGCTTGTGCCTGCAATCTGAATTCACTTCGATCTTCCATAGGTGTGAGTTCGGAGGGAAGAATTATGAAAAAGAGATAAATCAAACCAACCGAAGAGGCAATGATGACAAAGGCCATCCAGCGCATCTTCATAAAACCCGCTAATGATTTTGAATAACCTTCGGTAAGTTTTACAAAGAAGGGTTCCGTCTTATTGTAAAACCAATTGTGTTTTTCTCTTCTCTTCAAAATAGTGGCACTCATCATTGGGGTGAGTGTAAGCGATACAAATGCACTAATCGCTACTGCGCTCGCTACCACCAATCCGAATTCCCTAAACAATCTCCCGGTAAGTCCTTGAAGAAAAATTACCGGAAGGAAAACGGCAATAACCGCTACCGTTGTGGAGATAACGGCAAAATAAATTTCAATGGAACCTTTTCGTGCTGCTTCCTTGGGTTCTTCACCTTCTTCAATTTTTACATAAATATTTTCCAATACCACAATAGCATCGTCTACAACAAGACCAATAGCCAACACAATTCCTAAAAGTGTAAGTACGTTAATTGTAAACCCCAAGAGGTACATAAAAAAGAAGGAGCCGATAAGGGAAATCGGAATGGTCGCAATTGGAATAATCGTTGTGCGCCAGTCGCGCAAAAAAAGAAAGATAATAGAGAGTACTAAACAAAAAGCAATGATGATCGTTTCCTCGACTTCAAAAATTGAGGCACGAATATATTCTGTTGAGTCATAGCTCATCGTATATTCAATGTCTTCAGGTAAATCGCGTTTGATCTGTTCTATTTTTTTATTGAGTCGTTCCGATATGTCAATGTTGTTTGCTCCCGGTTGAGCAACAACAGCAATAGCAACACCAGGCACACCATCTCTTCGCAATATAGTTCGATCATTTTCAGGATAGAGCTGTGCATGACCAATGTCTTTGAAACGTACTACCTGATCGCCATCTTCTTTTACAATAAGATTATCAAAATCTTCCACGGTATTAAGCCTACCCATAGTGCGCACGGTAAGTTCCGTGCTTTGTCCTTCAACACGACCTGAAGGAAGCTCTACGTTTTCACGATTCACTGCTTGCAATACATCGGAGGGTGCAAGCTTAAGCGATGCGAGTTTAATGGGGTCCATCCACAAGCGCATCGAGTAGCGCTTCTGTCCCCAAATTCCAACGGAGCTTACACCCGGTATAGTTTGAATTCTTTCCTTAAAAACATTCTCGGCAAACTTCGAGAGCTCAAGTGGATCACGCTTATCACTCTGAATGGTCATAAAAATAATCGGGCTTGAATCCGCATCCGCTTTTTCAACAACCGGTGGATCAACATCAGGAGGAAGTCGGCTTAATGCACCCGATACTTTATCGCGCACATCATTCGCTGCGGTTTCCAGATCAACACCCAGTTCAAATTCTACCGTAATGTTGCTTCGTCCTTCACGACTCGTGGAGGTAATTCCGCGAATACCCGGAATACCATTTACCGCTTCTTCGAGTGGTTCAGTAATTTGCGATTCGATAACATCGGCATTGGCACCAACATAATTTGTTGAAACCGTAATGATAGGAGGATCAACGCTCGGGAATTCCCGCACACCCAAGAATGAAAATCCAATAACGCCAAAAAGAATAATGACTAGCGACATTACAATCGCCAGCACCGGACGGTTAATACTTATGGTGGATAAACTAGCCATGCCGATTTAAAATTTACAAATTATGATTTACGTTACGTCCCTTTAAATTTTGCTTTACAAGCTTATTCCTTGTCACTATTTGTCGACACTATTCACTTTCGTTACCTGAACAGCAATACCCGCACGAAGCTGAAGAATGCCTGTTGTAATAAGTGAATCACCTGGCTTTAATCCGGAAGTGATTTCAAGCTTTGTTTCTGTGCGCATACCGGTTTCTACTTTCACTTCTTTTGCCTTGCCTCCCTCTATAACAAAAACTTTGTGGTTGTTAAGATCTGGGATCACTGCTTCAGTAGGAACCAGTATCGCGTTACTGACCGAAGACAAGATCAAACCTACTTTCACAAACTGACCGGGTAACAAAAGGCCCTTTGAATTTTCAGCAATGGCGCGAATTTTTAATGTGCGTGTTGTTGGATCAATACGAGGTTCGATGGCATATACTTCACCCTGGAAATCCTGATTATCGCTTTCAATGGTAAATAGAATTTTTTGTCCGGGTCTCACTTGTGTGCTATAACGACCTGGCACAGCAAACTCAATCTTTGCCGGGCTAATATTGTATAATGTTGCGATTACCGTATTCGGAGTAATGTATGCACCATCACTAATGTAACGCAAACCTATAACGCCATCGAATGGAGCAATGACCTGCGTCTTGGCAAGCTGGGCTTCGAGAAGTCTAAGATCAGCGGTATTGGTGTTCAATCTGTTTAATGCATTGTCATACTCTTCCTGACTAATGGCGTCCTTCTCTAATAACCTACGCTGTCTGTTTTCAATATCCTGATTTAATTTCTGATTGTATTTTTCCTTTTCTAATTGTGCACGAATCTCTTCATCATTAATCTGTAGTAATACCTCTCCCTTTTTAACGTGTTTACCTTCTTTAAAATACAGATGCGTGATCTTACCAGATACTTCACTCTTCAACTCTAATGATTCATTCGCGAGTACAGAACCGGTAACAACGAGTTTATTGTCGAGCGAACCTGATTTAACAAGCAACACCTCAATGGGAAGTTTGCCAGCAGCTTGTGTTGTGGTGGTTGCTGCCGCTGTTTTATCATCGCTGAATAAATGCAACTTGGGCAAAGCCAATAAAAAGATAACGCCTACTACAGCAATGATGGTAATGATTTTCTTATTCATGTATACTTAATAATCTGCTTTCTACTTCTTTTGATAATGCCGCGCGAAGAAAGCGCGCGAGGAAGTCAGGCTTTGTTCGCAATAAACTTCTGGTGCAATTCAAGAACCTGCGGAATCAACAGTTGGTTCTCATCGTTGTAAAGAATAAAATCGGCACGATTCAATTTTTCCTTTTCAGCCATTTGATTCTTCATAATATCTCTCACCAATTCTTCTGTGCGATGTGCATCACGCGACAACACTCGCTTTATCCGAAGATCTTCTGGTGCATGCACAACAATGATTTTATCCAGTTCTTTATTCGAACCTGCCTCAAACAACAGCGCAGCTTCTTTTAAAACATACGGATGATGATCATTGTGTTTCACCCATGTCAAATAATCTTCTTTTACTCTCGGATGAACCAAACTATTGAGCTTCTTCAGCTTCTCCGGATCATTAAAAACAGTCTCACCTAGAAAGCTTCTATTAACCGAACCATCAGCATTATAAGACAAGTGTCCGAATTCTTTTTGGATGTTGGATATGAGTATTCCATCGGTGGTCATTAGTGCTTTCGCATGGCTGTCTGCATCGTATACAGGAATTCCAAGGCACTGAAAAATCTTACACACGAGGCTTTTACCTGATCCAATCCCTCCGGTAATACCAACTTGATAAGGAGTTTTCATCCGTTAGAATTTTACAAGCACAGAGTCTGCTTTGATAATCTGCGTAAAAGGAGGAAGGTCTTGCAAAACAGGAAGAACTTTTATCTCTCCACGCTTGAAATCTTTTAAATCCACAACAGCATGAACAGAATCTGGCTTATATTGTTTCATTAGTTTTTCGGGGATTGCATAAGTGCATATCCATTGTTTCATTTCTATATAGGGGCGCGATGACATCGTTGCATTTACAATCTTAAGATCGACTGAGTCCGTTATCTCTATAAGTTTATCCACTTTAAATCGCACCGATACTGTTGGGGGATTTCGTTTGATGAGTTCCTGATTTAAAAATTTAACCTCAACATCCTCTGCAAAATCTTCATCAATATTACGCTGTGAAAGCTTGAGGCTTACAGGAAGCGACAAAGCATCTATTAATGTAATAGGACCTTCAATGTAAATTGAATCAGGCGATAAGATAGGAGCACTGCTCATTCCATATCCTTTTCTGAAAAGTATAGAGGGTGTGTCTAGATGAAGTTTGACTTTGCGCAGCATCTTATGCTCAATCGCGATGCGCAACGTGTCTGTTAAGATGAAATTAATTTCGAAGCCGTCCAATTGATTGGCAAAGAATGCTGGTAATGTGCTGCCCACAATTTTTTTTATTTGTTCAGGATGCTCAAGCGGAACAATGAGCGGTGGAACTTTTAATCCTGTACTTCTTCGAAATAGATTCCAGCCCAACCCGGTTACATTAATCCTTACCTCAGTGGGTAGTGGGCGAATGGGGATATAAACATTGTCGTTGTAATCAAACGCCAATGGAAAGCTGATGTTCGTGGTGTAACTTTTATTGAGGGCATTAAAAAACCAAAAGACCGTGGCTGCGAATACACACAGCACCACGGCCTTCCAGTTTTTTTTGTTGAAGCGAAGTAAATTGAATATCGATTTGAAAAATCCCATTCACAAAAAGTAAAATGTACAAATCAATTCACCACCGACAATTTACGCGAACGCTAACTATTTTTTAGTAGCGGCAGCCTTCGTTGCCTCAGCTGAAATGGCCGATTTGTTGAACCGAATGCGACCACCTTTTTCAACTTCCAAGATAAATGTATCGCCTTCCAGTTCGGCTACAGAACCATGTGCACCACCAATGGTAACAACATAATCACCCTTTTTAATATCATCTGAAAATTTCTTTGCATCCTTTGCCTTCTTTTGTTGCGGACGGATCATAAAGAAATAAAATACTACGATGATACCACCGAAAATAACGAACTGCATCCATGGGTTTGATGCTTGTGCTTGTGCTAAGATTGAATACATAATCAAATTAAATTTTAGGATGGCAAAGTTATTAAAATAAACATCCCAATCTACCGTGAGGCAGATTGGGATGTTGTGTTATTGTTTTGTTACTGAATACTTATTTAACTGGGCCGTTGTCAGGTACTGTGGCTTTCGGCAACACCATTGCTTTGAAGCGCAATACGGTTTGCTTAGGCCATGTATTTGCTGTTACGGTTACAGTTTTGTTTTGTGTGTTTTGCTTGCCATTGCTATCAAACTTAGCTTTTATAATGCCTGTTCCACCAACTGGTACCGGATCTTTCGACCATTCAGGCACAGTACATCCGCATGAACCTTGTGCATTTTGGATGATTAAGGGAGCCGCGCCTGTGTTTTTAAATTTGTAGATGTATTCTACAACATCTCCTTCCTTTATGGTTCCAAAATCATGGTCAATGGTTTCAAATTCCATTGCCGGTATTGGACCTGTTGGTTTTTCTTCAGCAGCCGGTGCTTCAGGTGTAACTGCAGGTGTTGCCGCAGCAGCCTTCTTACCTTCTAATTCCTGAAGTCTGGCTTCTAATTGTGCAATCTTCTTTTCCGAATCGCGGTTGTTGCAGCCCATTGCTACAAGTGCCACTACAGCGGTCATTAAAAGAATTCCCTTCATCGTCTTCATAGTCTCTCGTATTATGTTGTTCTGTTTTTATAAATCTATTTTTATAAATCTATTTCTCTTTATCCGGTCTCCTTGGCTCCTTAACTTTTCTTGCCCCGGATCTGTTCCAATAATTCATCGACATCAAAAAGTAATTGCTCTGCCTTACCTTTTGCCTCGTCTACTACTTTTTGGCCCTGTGATTTGGCTTCACTAGTAAGTGGAGTTTCTTTCCCGGAAACAAAATCATTAATCAGCTCTTGCAGCAGGCCACGGTATTTATCAAGTTGAAATGATAACTTCTCGCGTGTGTTTGAGCCTTTGTCTGGGGCATATAATATTCCCAATATGGCTCCGGCTGCTGCGCCTGCTAAAAATGCCATGAGTGTGCTACCGCTTTTCTTGCTCATAAACTTTCAAATTAAAGTGTGTTGGGGTGCAAATTCAAAATTTTAACAATTTTTAACAAATCATTGAAATTGGCAAAGTTCCGCTTATCGAATTTCGATTATTTATTGTCAATTAATCCTCTTCCACTCTTTTTCATAGCGCCGCTCTCCTTCAATTCCTTCGCAATTACATCTAAAATACCATTGATGAATTGGCGACTCTTAGGCGTACTATAATTTTTGGCCAGTTCAATGTATTCGTTTATCGAGACCTTAACGGGGATGTTTGGAAACTCCAGCAATTCCGCAATGGCCATCTCCAAAATAATCCGATCGGTTAAAGGTAGTCGGTCTACCTCCCAATTGCGGGTATTGTTGGCAATCAATTCTTTGAACTTTGGATCAAGATGAGAACCAGTCTGGAACAAGCGCTCGATAAAATTCTTATCGTCATCCCAATTCATGGAAAGCATATGTAACGTAAGAACTTGTTTTGATTCAGGGTCATACGACTTTACTGTCTTTTCAACCATTCCTTTCACGATGTCCTTATCTTCCGCCCAGCGCAATACCTCTTCTTCAAAAAAGTCATTGATAACGGTCTTTCCTAAAATCACTTTTTTGAAAAGATGGTTGATGAATTTCTTCTGCTCCTCCAACGTTGGATTTTTCTTTTCATTGTAAGCGACATAGTCTGCGTCTGTGCGTAACACATCGCGGAACCATGCTTTAACACGGTCGGCTTTATCTTGCCAATGGCGGCCTAATTTCAGTGCGTCTTTCTTAAGAAGTTCGCTCTCGCGGATGCCATGAACCCAGGCATTATCAGAAAAATTTTTGTGATTCAGTTTTTTATCCGTTTCGGCAACTTCAGTCAAAGCAGGTACAAGGCTTAAAACAGAAATGTATTGATCGTAGATTTTCTCTACCTCACTCACCAGGTTTTTGGCGAAAAAGGATGTGTCTTTTTTGGATTGGTTGGCGTATTGAATGAAGCAATCATTCACCACCTTTTTTATTTTGATGCTTTCGTGATCAACAGATGTTTCGGCTTTTAAGAAAGCTTTCTCAAACAACTTGGTAGCCTGCTTCTTTTCCAGCGCAAGCTGTGTTTTGTCCTGCACCTCCATCGAGTTTAAATCGGGAAGGAAGGAATCGTTGATTTTCTCCAGACACAATTCGTAATTGGCATCTTTGCACTGCTGTAATGCAAAAAGGCTTTGCATTACTTTCACTCTAAGGCTTCTTCTGTTGAGCATGATAAAGAACTACTGGTCGTATTAAACTTGGGCACAAAAGTAAAATATCCGGTTTGGTTTAGCTAACCGGGGTCACATATAAATTGATTTTTATAAATTCTCCGTGCGTTTAGTTTGTTTGCTGTAATTTGAGGCCTCAAAAAAACAAAGCAGCCCGACAGCGAACGATTAGAATAATATTTCGTTTTAGCCTAAGTCGGTCAATATTCTTTAAATGAAAGAACTTAAATACCTTAATAAATACCTGCTCAAGTATAAATGGCATTTGATTTTAGGGACTCTTTTCGTCATCATTTCCAACTTCTTTCAGATTTTACCAGCTCAACTGGTGCGACACTCTATTGATTTGGTGGTCGACAATATTCGCATTTACCAATCTTTTTCAGGGACTAACCTTCAGGACAATTTCTTCAGCGTTTTTGCCTATGGTATTCTGATCTATGCAGGATTGATCTTATTGATGGCTGTGCTTCGCGGAATCTTTTTGTATTTCGTGCGTCAGACACTCATTGTAATGTCGCGCTTGATTGAATACGATTTGAAGAACGAAGTTTTCGAGCACTATCAAACTCTACCACTCAGTTTTTATAGAAGAAATAATACAGGTGATTTGATGAACCGCATTTCAGAAGATGTTGGTCGCGTTCGTATGTACCTTGGCCCCAGCATCATGTATGGGTTAACACTCTTCACTCTTTTTCTTACGCTCGTTCCTATTATGTTCAGCATCAGTCCCACCTTAACCTGGTATGCACTGAGTCCTTTGCCGATTTTATCGATCAGCATTTTTTTAGTGAACAATACAATGGAAAGACGATCGGAAGAAATTCAAAAAAGTCAGTCAAAACTTTCCACCTTCGTTCAGGAAGCCTTTAGTGGGATCCGCGTAATTAAATCTTTTAACCGCGAAACAGAGTCGATCTCCAAGTTCAATGTAGAAACAGAGCAATATAAAAAGCAGTCGTTGAAACTCACGAAAGTGCAGTCGTTGTTTTTTCCAATCATCATGGCACTCATCGGCATCAGTACTATATTGACTGTATACGCAGGCAGCACAGAGGTAATTAACGGCAACCTTACCTTCGGGAACATCGCTGAGTTTATCATCTACGTCAACTTGCTTACCTGGCCCGTTGCATCATTGGGTTGGACCAGCAGTTTAGTGCAACGTGCAGAAGCATCGCAGAAACGCATCAACGAATTTCTAAAAACACAAACCAATATTATCTCAGAAAAAAATCTCGATCACGAAATTGTTGGTAAGATTCAATTTAAAAATGTTGGCTTTACCTATCCGGACACCGGCATTAAAGCATTAAAAAACATTTCCTTCACCATTCAAAAAGGAGAATCGCTTGCCATTATTGGAACAACCGGCTCTGGAAAAAGTACAGTTGCCAATTTGGTTTCGCGGTTATATGATGCCCGC